>NZ_JBEZIR010000026.1:0-84195 GCF_040651175.1 Kitasatospora sp. NPDC048540 | reverse complement strand
CGCGCGCCCCCCTCCACCCCCACCGGCGGCCCCGACTAGCACCCGTGGGCCCGCTCCGCCAACCCCACCGGCCCGGAGGGAAGAACCCTCCGGCCGTCGGCGTGTCCGGGCCCGGGGCCCGGGGGCGGGCCTCAGTCCTGCGGGCGGTACAGCAGTGCGGTCACCTTGGGGTTGAGCAGCGCCACGATGCCGGTCAGGCCCAGCACGGCGACGGCCACCGCGGCGCCGGCCATCGCACCGCCGGACTGCCCCATGTAGTAGGCGACCGGCAGGCAGATCGAGTTGGTGAGCACCGCCGGGCTGCGGCCCCAGCGGCGGCCGAGCAGCAGCGCCCGGCCGGCCAGCAGCGGGAGCAGGCCCATCAGCAGCAGCACCACGCCGCCGGCCTCACTGCGCCCGAGCGCCGCCGGGTCGCCGGCCAGTCCGGCGACGAGGTCGTAGACGCCCCATCCGGCCAGGGCGACGCCCTCCAGGACGGTGATACCGGCGCCGAGCAGCAGCGGGGCGGGCCGGGCGGGCACGGGGGCGGGAGCGGGGGATTCTGCGGTCACTCCAGCAGGGTAACCGCCGTCCCTCCGGTACCGACCCGTAGGCTGGCGCCATGCGCGCTCTCCTGGTCGTGAACCCCAAGGCGACCACCACCAGCACCAGGACCCGGGACGTGCTCACCCATGCGCTGCGCAGCGATCTGAAGCTGGACGTCGCACACACCGAGTACCGGGGCCATGCGCGCGACCTGGCCCGGGACGCGGCCGCCGAGGGCGCGGTGGACCTGGTGGTGGCGCTGGGGGGCGACGGCACGGTCAACGAGGTGGTCAACGGGCTGCTGGCGCAGGGCCCTTCGGAGCGGGTGCCGCGGCTGGCGGTGGTGCCGGGGGGCAGCACCAACGTGTTCGCCCGGGCGCTCGGGCTGCCCAACGACCCGGTGGAGGCGACCGGCGCGCTGCTGGACGCGCTGGCCCACGGGCGGGAGCGGGCGATCGGGCTCGGCAAGGCGATGACCGAGGGGCTGCCGGACCGCTGGTTCACCTTCACCGCGGGCCTCGGCTTCGACGCGGGCGTGGTCGGCAGGGTGGAGCAGCAGCGCCGGGCCGGGCGCAAGTCCACCCACGCGCTGTACGTGAACCAGGCGCTCCGGCACTACGTCACTGAGCGTGAACATCGCCGTTCGGGCCCCGTCACCCTGGAAATGCATGGGCAGGAGCCGGTTCCGAGCCTGGTCCTGGCCATAGTCTCCAACACCTCGCCATGGACCTACCTGGGCAGCCGCCCGGTGCTCCCCTCCCCCTCCGCCTCCTTCGACACCGACCTCGACGTCTTCGGCATCACTCGAATGACGGCGTTCGGCACGGCTCGAACGGTCCGTCAGATTCTGCGCTCGCACGCCCCTGCGGACGGGGCCGCCAAGGCCTCCGGGCCGAGCGGCAAGCACGTCGTCTCCTATCACGACGTCCGGCACTTCACCTTGGTTTCACAGGAACCGGCCCCGTTTCAGGTCGACGGGGACCACCTTGGAGACAGGAGTCGCGTCAGTTTCACAGGCGTTCGGCGGGCACTGCGTGTGATTGTGTGACCAGAAGGGGGTCCCGCCCTTCTTCTCGAACGCGCTAGCCCCCTTCACCCCATAGAAGTACGGGCTGTGAGCTAGGCGACACCGAAGAATCAAAAATTCCTCCCCGAAGGGGGTTGTATCCGAGCCCGAGGTTTGCGAACCTCTACATGGCGATCGGGACACGTCGCAGCGACAGCGAGAACCAGCCCTCACGGGCGTGGCCGCGGCGAATCCCTTGATAGCCGGAACCCCACCCCAGCACAGACCACCCGGGCCCGATGGGCCTTTGGTCCCTTTTGCTGTTGCGGGATTCGTGAAAGCGTTCACATTCACAAGCCATCGAGTGTGTCGGCCGGGCCACAGCCCGGCGACCGGAGGAGTTGGACGACCATGGACTGGCGCCACCGCGCTGTCTGCCGCGAAGAGGACCCGGAGCTGTTCTTCCCGATCGGGAACACCGGTCCTGCTCTGCTGCAGATCGAGGAAGCCAAGGCCGTGTGCCGCCGCTGTCCCGTCATGGAGCAGTGCCTGCAGTGGGCGCTGGAGACCGGCCAGGACGCCGGCGTCTGGGGCGGCATGAGCGAGGACGAGCGTCGCGCGATGAAGCGTCGTGCCGCCCGCAACCGCGCCCGCACCGCCTGACACATCGTCAAGCAGCAACCCGATCAACCCATGATCAAGGGCTCCGCCGCATCGGACGGCCGAGCCTTCCGCTCAACGGACCGCGTCTCGGCGAGGTCCCACGACGCGAGCGGCCCAGGCACTTGATACTGCTCACTGAGAGCAATATCGTGGAGCCCAGGCGCTCACCGTGTGCAACACACGGGGCGGGCGTCGCGCCACCCAGAGCCCCCGTTCCGGCCGACTCCCCCCGACGGCCGGAGCGGGTCGAGAGGCCCTGTCGACCCACCCCCCCCCGGTCGACAGGGCCTCGTTTCGCTCTCCACCGCCTGCCGCGGGGCCCGAGCGGCCCCACCGCTACGGGACCGGGATCTCCAGGACCACCTTGGTGCCGCCGCCCGGCGCCGCGACCATGTCGAAGGTGCCGCCGAGTTCGCCGGTCACCAGGGTGCGGACGATCTGCAGCCCGAGGTTGCCGCCCTGCTGGGGGTCGAACCCCTCCGGTACGCCCTTGCCGTCGTCCTGCACCGTGATCAGCAGGTACTCGTCCGGCTTGGCCCCGCCGTTCCAGCTGTCCGACCAGCCCATGCCGGTCGCGGGGGCGCGCCCGCGCAACGCGCTGACCTCAAGATTTCCCGAGGCGGACGGGCCGAAGGCATGCTCCAGGGCGTTCTGCAGCACCTCGGTGAGGATCATCGCCAGCGGGGTGGAGATCTCCGCCGAGAGGATGCCGAAGCTGCCGGTGCGCCGGGCCACCACTCGGCCGTCCTGGGACAGCTCCACGCACATCGCCAGCACCCGGTCGGCGATCTCGTCGAAGGCGACCTGCTCGTCCAGCGCCTGGGAGAGCGTCTCGTGCACGATCGCGATCGAGCCGACCCGCCGGACCGCCTCGTCCAGCGCGGCACGGCCGGCGTCCGAGTCCATCCGCCGGGACTGCAGCCGCAGCAGCGCCGCGACCGTCTGCAGGTTGTTCTTCACCCGGTGGTGGATCTCCCGGATGGTGGCGTCCTTGGTCATCAGCTCCCGGTCACGGCGGCGCAGTTCGGTGACGTCCCGGCAGAGCACCAGCGAGCCGGTGAGCTGGCCCTTGGGCTTGAGCGGGATGGTCCGCAGCGTCACCACGCCGCCCTGCGCCTCCACCTCGGTCTGCCGGGGGGCCCAGCCGCTGGCCATCTTGACCAGCGCCTCGTGCACCGCGCCGCGCGAGGGCGGCACCAACTCGGCGGTGGTACGGCCCAGGTGGCTGCCGACCAGGTCGGTGGAGAGCCCGATCCGGTGGTAGGCGGAGAGCGCGTTGGGGCTGGCGTAGGTGACCACGCCGTCCACGTCCAGCCGGATCAGGCCGTCGCCGACCCGCGGCGCCGCGTCCATGTCGACCTGCTCCCCCGGGTACGGGAAGGTGCCGGCCGCGATCATCTGGGCCAGGTCGGAGGCGCTCTGCAGGTACGTGAGCTCCAGCCGGCTGGGGGTGCGGACGGTCAGCAGGTTGGTGTTGCGGGCGATCACGCCCAGCACCCGCCCCTCCCGGCGGACCGGGATGGACTCCACCCGGACCGGCACCTCCTCGCGCCACTCCGGGTCGCCCTCGCGGACGATCCGGCCTTCGTCGAAGGCGGCGTCGAGCAGCGGCCGGCGGCCACGCGGGACGAGGTGGCCGACCATGTCGTCGTGGTACGAGGTGGGGCCGGTGTTGGGCCGCATCTGGGCCACCGAGACGTAGCGGATGCCGTCCCAGGTGGGGATCCACAGGACCAGGTCCGCGAAGGAGAGGTCGGAGAGCAGCTGCCACTCCGAGACCAGCAGGTGGAGCCACTCCACGTCGGCACCGGTGAGGGTGGTGTGGCGGCGGACGAGTTCGTTCAGCGAGGGCACAGCCCGAGCCTAGTCACCCGGCCCGGGCGGCGGCCTGCCGGAGTAGCCCGCCGCGTTGTCCAGACCAATTCCGGCCCTGCCCTGGACAACCCAGATTGGTCTAGTCCACAATGAAGACGCACCAAGGAGAAGCCCCCCGCGCACACTGCCCTGACCGCGCGAGGCGACTCCTCGGTCGGGCGCCGCCGGAGTGGGAGTCCCGCACAACTCCCGCCTCTCCAGGCGCCCGACGACAGCTCCGGGCTGCGGTGCCGCACAGGTTGAGGGTCCTGTGTCGGCGCCGTGGCCCGTAGTGCTTTCCGCCTCCGGCGCGGCGCTCAGAGCGGGCAGGCGGCCAGCCACGAAAGGGGCGCGGGGAACTGCGCGAAACCGGGAGAGTGCGGCGCCGCACCTACCCGCGCGCAGTTCCGCCCCCAGCCTCCGGCCGGGGTCAGTGGGTTTCGGTGACCTTGGCGAGGGCGCGGGGGGCGTCCGGGTCCTGGCCGCGGGCGATGGTGACCTCGTAGGCGAGCAGTTGCAGCGGGAGGATCTCCAGGATCGGCTGGACCTCCTCGGGCACCCCGGCCGGCAGGACGAAGCCCGCCGACGCGGCGTCCACCTGCTCCCGCTGACCGACCACCACCAGGTCCGCACCGCGCCCCCGCAACCGGTCCAGCACCGGCTGCAGCGCCTCGCCGCCCTTGCCGTCCGGCACGATCGCGATCACCGGCGAGACGTTGTCGACCATGGCCAGCGGCCCGTGCAGCAGGTCCGCGCCGGAGAACGGGCTGGCCGGGATGTAGGTGGTCTCCATCAGCTTCAGCGCCGCCTCCCGGGCGGTCGGGTAGCCGTACCCGCGCGAGGTGATCACCAGCCGCTGGGCGAAGCGGTACCGCTCGGCCAGCGCCTTCACCTCGGCCTGCCGGGCGAGCACCCCGGCGGCCAGCCTCGGCAGCGCCCCGGCCGCCGCGCCGTCGCCCCCGCGCAGCCCCTCGACCAGCAGGTAGAGGGCGAGCAGTTCGGCGGTGTAGGTCTTGGTGGCCGGAAGGGCCTTCTCCGGTCCGGCGAGGACGTCGATGTGGAACTCGGAGACCTCGGCCAGCGGCGAGGCCGCGTTGTTGGTGACCGCCAGGGTGATCGCGCCGGCCTCGCGGGCGGCCTTGGTGGAGGCGACCAGGTCGGGCGAGCCGCCGGACTGGCTGACGGTGATCACCAGCACGTCGGTCAGGTCGGGCCGGGCCCCGTACGCGGTGGTGGTGGACATCGAGGTGAGGCCGGCCGGCTTGGCGAGCAGGACCTCGATCAGGTACTTCGCGTACAGCGCCGCGTTGTCGGAGGTGCCGCGCCCGGTGAGCAGGAAGAAGCGGGGGGCGCGGGCGGCGATCTCGGCGGCGATCCGGCGGATCTTCGGGGCGCCCTCGTCGAGGATGCGCCGCAGGACGGCCGGCTGCTCGGCCATCTCGGCCGCCATGATCCTGCCGGGTGCCGGGGAGAGGGCGTGAGGGTCGGACATCTGGTGTGCCTCCGATGAGATGGGTCGACCCCGACCGGACGGCTGCCCGGCGGGGACCTCTACGGCGGCGAGTCCGCACACTCGCTGCGGGCGCCGGTCGGGCCGGCGTCCACGGTGATCCTACGGGGGCGGCACCCGCCGGGCACGGGTGCCGCCGCGGTCTCAGGACGGGTTGTTGATCAGCTGGTCGATCTGCGCGTCGGCGGCCTTGGAGGCGTCTTCCACCGACTTCCCCTTGAGGATGTCGTTCAACATGTTGACCAGCACGTTCTGCTTCTCGACCGCGCCCCAGCCGGGCGCCATCGGGATGAACCAGGCATCCGGTACCGCGTTCGCGGCGGCGGCGGTCGCGGGCTTGGAGCGCAGCGGGGCCAGCTGGTTGAGGTTGTTCGGCAGGGTGTCCTTGTCGACCAGCATCTGCTGAGACTTGGCGGAGGTGAACATCCGGATCCAGTCCGCGGCGAGCGCGGGCGCCTGGGACTTGGCGGTGACGGCGAGGTCGGAGCCGCCGATGAAGGAGGGCAGCGGCTTGCCGTTCGGGCCGGGCATGCCGGCCAGCTTGACGGTGTCCTTCAGCTTGGGGTCGCCGGTGATCGCCGCGGTGGCGACCGAGACCTCCCAGCCGTTGCCGTACAGCATCGCGGCCTTCCCGCGGCCCAGCACGTTGGCCTGGTTGAGCTCGTTGACCTTCCAGTCGCCGTGGTTGTACTTCTTCACCAGGTCGACGAAGTGCTGGATGCCCTGCTGGGACTTGGGGTCGCTGAGCGTGCCGTGCCAGGTGCCGGCGCTGTCGAAGCGGGCGATGGCGCCGCCGTAGGCCGTGACGTAGGACATCGCCGCGTACCAGTAGGGGCCGGGGAGGTAGAGCGCGGAGAATCCCGCGGTGCCCTTGTTCTTGGCCTGGATCTTGTCGAGCGCCGCGAACAGTTCGTCCTCGGTCCTGGGGACCTCCGCGCTGCCGGTCGCGTCCTGGAACAGCTGCGAGTTGAAGATGCCCACCCGGGCGCCCGCGTAGTACGGGACGCAGTAGAGCTTGTCCTGGTAGGTGCAGGTGTCGGTGAGGGCCTTGATCCAGCTGTCCGAGTTCTCGAAGGTGGTCCGGTCCACCGGGTTGAGCGCGCCGGTGAGGATGTACTTCATGGTCTCGGTGTTGCCCAGTTCGACCACGTCCGGGGCGTTCCCGGCCTTGATCGCGGCGTCCAGGTTGGCGATCTTGTCGGTCCAGGTCTGGTAGCTCAGCCGGAGCTCGACCTTCGGGTACTTGGCCGCGAACTCGTCGTTGACCTGCTGGACCAGCTCCGGCCAGGTGGTCTGGGCCTCGTTCATCAGCCAGACGGTGACGCTGCCGGTGAGGTTCTTCGGATCCGTGGCCGCCGAGGCCGCCGCCCCGCCCGGTCCGGCCGAGGAGCAGCCGGCGACGGTGGACAGCAGTGCGGCGGCGCTCAGGGCGGCCAGGATCTGACGCTTCACGCAATTCCTCCGGGGACGGACGGGGGTCTGCGCAGTGGTACAGACCAGATTTCTCGGATCCTGGCCTAGACCACTTGTGGCGTCAACGCGCCGACGGGGCCCAAGTGACTTCCGTTGCAGACCCGTTGTCCAGTCTGAGCGGTGCGCGTCAAGAAATCCGCTTAGGGGCCGGTTGAGGACCCTTTAATGCCGGCTTAAGGAACCACCCGCCGGACCGGGGCCCGGCGGACCGCCGATCGGCGGTCCGGCGGCCACCGTCGGCCCGGTCGGTCAATTTGCCCCGTTCCAGGGGCTTTTGCGAGCCATGTTGGTCCGGACCAACCCCCGTTGGCCACCGACAGTGCACGGTCGCATCAAGCGTTGGTAACGGCTTGCCCCGACGCCTGGGGAACCCTTGACGCCCTTCATTGGTCCATGCCAATCTCCAGGCGTTGGTCTAAACCAATGGTCTACTCCACCGCACGGATTGCACCGCCGCCCGCGGCAGTTCGTATCCGCGCCATCCGGTGACATCCCCCCACAGGCACAACGACGCTCAGGGCGCAGGCCCGGCAGCCCGGTGCCATTCCTTGCTCATCCCTATGGAGGATGGTTTGAACCGCAAGATCGCAGCCGTGGCCGCCATTGCCACCGTGCTCGTCGCTTCCGCTTGCTCCTCGTCCGGTTCCAGCAGTGACGCCAAGCAGGCCACGCTCAGCAAGGACGGCAAGGGCAAGACCGTCACCGTCTGGCTGATGGACGACGCGCAGAAGGGCTGGCCGGCGGTTGTCGACGCGGCCAAGAAGCAGTTCGAGGACGAGACCGGCGCCACCCTGAAGATCGAGTGGCAGACCTGGACCAACTACACCACCAAGCTCGACACCGCGCTGCTGTCCGGCAACGCGCCCGACGCCCTGGAGCTCGGCAACACCCAGGCCGCCAAGTACATCGAGGCCGGCTCCTTCGTCGACCTGACCGGCGTCAAGGGCCAGTTCGACAACTCGGACAAGTGGCTGGACTCGCTGGCCGCCTCCGGCCAGAGCGCGGACGGCAGCAAGACCTACGCCGTGCCGTACTACGCCGGCGCCCGCGTGCTGATCTACCGCAAGGACCTGTTCGCCGCGGCCGGCGTCACCAACCCGCCGACCACCCTGGACGAGCTGAAGGCGGGCCTGGCCAAGGTCAAGGCCGCCAACGCGAACGTGCCCGGCTTCTCGGCCCTCTACATCCCCGGCCAGAACTGGTACACCGCCACCGCGTTCGGCGCCGGCACCTTCGGTGTCAAGAACGTCATCGCCAAGAAGGACGGCGACAAGTTCACTGGCACGCTGACCGACCCCAAGTTCGTCGACGGCATCAAGACCTGGAACGACCTGCAGAAGGAGTTCTCGGTCGGCGGCACCACCACCGACGAGGCCACCCAGGACGCCCTGATGGCCAAGGGCAACATCGCCGCGATCATCGGCGCCGGCTGGGAGGTCGGCTCGGTCGTCGACCCGAAGACCGGTGACCCGTCGCTGGCCGACAAGCTCGGCACCATCGCCCTCCCGGGCACCGCCGCCGGCGCCCCGACCCCGGCCTTCCTCGGCGGCTCCGACCTGGCCGTCCCGGCCAAGGCGGCCAACGCGGGCCTCGGCGCGACCTTCCTGCAGATCTACACCAACACCAAGCAGCAGACCGAGCTCGCCAAGTTCGCGATCCCGAACAACAAGACCCTGGTCGCCGCCTACAAGGCCGCCAAGCCGGAGAACAAGGCCGCCGGTGACGCGGCCGAGGGCTCGACCTGGTTCATCCCGAACTCGCCGCTGTGGTCCGGCGCCGACGAGACCGCGCTGAAGAACGCCTTCGGTGCGATCGCCGCCGGCGGCGACCCGGCCGCCGAGCTGAAGAAGGCTCAGGACACGATCGTCAAGGACCTGAACGGCTGAACCGGCTGACCGCAGCGTCCTGGGGAGCCCGCCGGGGCCCCCGGGCCTGCACACACTGAGCGCCGAGGGGGTGGGCAGTTCGCGGCAACCGCGGACTGCCCACCCGTGCGCCAGGACCCACCAGTTCCGCGGGCCCGGGAAGGACCCTGATGAGTGCGACTACCAACGAGGCCGTGACACGGTCCGACACGGCCGGGCCCGCCCCGGCGCCCAGGCCCGCGGCGCGCGGCTTCTTCGCGGCCGGCCGGCACATCCCGTACGCGCTGATCCTGCCGGCGGTCGCCGTGCTGCTGGGGATCATGGCGTACCCGCTGTTCAGACTGTTCGACCTGTCGTTCCAGAACATCAACCGGTACGCCTACATCGTCAACCCGTCGCTCGGGAAGTACATCGGGTTCGACGGCTTCGGCAAGATCCTCGGTGACGGCCAGTTCTGGCAGGTCGTGCTCCGCTCGGTCTACTTCACGGCCGAGCTGGTCATCCTCTCGATGGTGCTGGGCATGCTGTTCGCCCTGCTCCTGAACCGGGTCTCGAACTGGGTCAAGGTCACCGTCATCACCGTGCTGATGTTCGTCTGGGCGATCCCGGCCCTGGTCAGCGGCACCGTCTTCCGCTGGCTGTTCGCCAGCAACGGCGGCGTCGTCGACTACATCGGCTTCCTGCTCACCGGCGACGAGTCGGTCAAGCACTACGACTGGTTCGGCGACCCGACCGTCGGCCTCTACGTGGTCAGCGCCTCGGTGATCATCTGGGGCGCGCTGCCGTTCCTGGTGCTCGGCCTCAACGCCGCGCTCACCCAGGTGCCCAAGGAGCTGATGGAGGCCGCCAAGCTCGACGGCGCCGGCCCGCTGCAGGCCTTCCGGCACGTGGTCATCCCGGTGATCCGGCCGTTCCTGCTGGTCACCACGGCACTCAGCTTCATCTGGGACTTCCAGGTGTTCGCGCAGATCTTCTCGCTGCGCAACACCTCCCCCGAGGACGGCTACTGGACCATCGGGATCTACCTGTACGAGAAGGGCATCGTCGCCTCGAAGTACAGCGACAGCTCGGTGATCTCGATCGCCATGATCGTCCTCATGCTGGCGGTGCTGGTCTTCTACATCCGCCAGATGCTCAAGATCGGAGCCAACGAGCGATGACCACCCTCGACGTACAGCCGGCCCCGCAGGCCGAGCCGGCCGCGGCCACCGCCAAGGTCCGGGCCAAGGTCCGCGCCACCGGTGAGAGCCGGGCGATGACCTGGGTCTGGAACACCCTCGGGATCTGCTTCGCCGCCGTGATGGGCTTCCCGATCTACTGGATGATCATCACCACCTTCAAGACCAACCGGGACCTGATCTCCAAGGACCCGACCTTCTGGCCCAGCTCGTTCTCGTTCGACAGCTACTCGACGATCTTCGACGACAAGGCCTTCCTGCCGGCCCTGCAGAACACCGCCGTGATCACCCTCGGCTCGGTGCTGCTCGGCCTGGTGATCGGCTTCCTGGCCGCCGTCGGCGTGGCCCGCTTCAACTTCCGCGGCCGCAACTTCTTCATCGTCACCATGCTGGTGGTCCAGATGGTGCCGCTGCTGGCCATCCTGATCCCGCTCTACGTGGTGATGAACGAGGCCGGGCTGACCAGCACGCTCATCGGCGTGGTCCTCGCGTACCTGGTCTTCACCGTGCCGTACGTGGTCTGGACGCTGCGCTCGTTCATCGTCAACATCCCGGCCGAGCTGGACGAGGCGGCGATGGTCGACGGCTGCACCAAGTGGGGCGCCTTCTTCCGGATCATCCTGCCGCTCACCCTGCCCGGCCTGATCACCACCGGGGTCTACACCTGGATCCAGGCCTGGAACGAGTTCATCGTCGTCAACACCATGCTCAGCAGCGGCGGCAAGCAGACCTCGATGGCCTGGCTGACCTTCTACGCCACCACCCCCACCCGTGGCGCGGACTACGGCGCGCAGATGGCCGGCGCCCTGCTGGTCTCGGTGCCGGTGATCCTGCTGTTCGTGATCTTCCAGAAGAAGGTGTCGGCGGGCCTCACCGCCGGTGCGGTCAAGGGCTAGCCCTTCCTCACCCCACCGCACCTCCAGCACTTCTCATCCCCCAGGGAAGGAACCATGGCGACTCCTGGTACGGAAAGCGTCGAACTCCTGACGGACGCCGGAGCGGTCCTCCAGCCCGGTTTCGCCGGCCTGACCGCGCCCGACTGGCTGCGCCGCAGACTCGGCGAGGGCGAGCTGGGCGGGGTCGCCCTGTTCGGCCGCAACATCCGTACCCCGCAGCAGGTGGCCCGCCTGACCGGGGAGCTCTACGCGCTCAACCCGGACCTGCTGATCGCCACCGACGAGGAGGGCGGCGACGTCACCCGGCTGGAGGTGACCAGCGGCTCCTCGTACCCGGGCAACCTGGCGCTCGGCCGGGTCGACGACGTCGAGCTGACCGAGCGGGTGGCCCGCTCGATCGGCTTCGACCTCGCCAGCGTCGGGGTCAACCTGGACTACGCGCCGAGCGCGGACGTCAACTCCAACCCGGACAACCCGGTCATCGGGGTGCGCTCGTTCGGCGACGACGGCGAGCTCGCCGCCCGGCACACCGCCGCGTACGTGCGGGGCCTGCAGTCGGCCGGCGTCGCGGCCTGCGCCAAGCACTTCCCGGGCCACGGCGACACGGTCGGCGACTCGCACCTCGGGCTGCCCCGGATCGACCTGGGCCAGGACAAGTTCCAGCAGCACCTGCTGCCGTTCCGGGCCGCCATCGCGGCCGGCGTGAAGAGCATCATGACCGCGCACATCCTCTTCCCCGCCTACGACGAGCAGCTGCCCGCCACCATGTCCGCGGCGATCCTGACCGACCTGCTGCGCGGCGAACTCGGCTACGACGGCCTGATCGTCACCGACGGCATCGAGATGGGCGCCATCTCGGGCACCCACGGCGTGGCCTCCGGCACCGTCCAGGCCATCGCCGCCGGGGCCGACACCATCTGCGTGGGCGGCGGCCTGCACGACGAGGACGCCTTCCTGTACCTGCGCGACGCGCTGGTCTGGGCGGTCCGCGAGGGCCGGCTGCCGGCCGAGCGGCTGCACCGGGCCGCCGAGCGCAACCGGGCCGTGGCCCGCTGGTCGGCGGCGGTCCGCCGGTCCCGGGCGGGCACCCACGGCGAGGTCGGGATCGGCCTGGCCGCGGCCCGCCGGGCGCTGCGGGTGCACGGCGAGCTGCGGCCGCTCCAGGGGGTGCCGCACGTGGTGGAGTTCTCCCCCGGCGCCAACATCGCGGTCGGCGAGGAGACCCCCTGGGGCGTGGCCGGGCCGCTCGCCGAGCTGATCCCCGGCACCACCCGGGCCCGGGTCGGCGCCCCGGCCACCCGGATGGAGGGCTCCGGCCTGCTGCACGTCCCGGTCGCGGCCGAGGGCGCGGAGGTGGACGTCGCGCCGCTGCTCGGCGCCGCCGTCGGGCGCCGGCTGGTGCTGGTGGTCCGCGACGTCCACCGGCACCCGTGGATGCGCCGCGCCGCACTCGCCCTGGTCGAGGCCCGGCCGGACGCGGTGGTGGTCGAGATCGGCACCGCGCACGGCCTCGGCGAGCTGTTCGGGTCCCGCGGGGTGACCGTGCTGGCCACCCACGGCGGGTCCCGGGTGTGCGGGATCGCCGCCGCCGAGGCGCTCGCCGGGCTCGGGGTGCCGACCGCCCAGTGGGGCTGATCCGTTACCGTTCCTGCCGTCCCCCGCGGGTGCCCCGGCGGTTGCCGGGGGTTCCCGCCGGGGACGTCCGGATTTTGGTTGCAGAAGGGAACTCACGCCGACCGGCCCCCGCGTGCGACCATGTGCTGATAGATCGATGGAGGAGCCGGTGACGGCTGCACTGCGAGGAGTGAGAGCGGCCATGAGCGGCGACAGGGACACGGCGGACCTCCCCGGAGGAACCACGGTGCCGGCCCAGTCCGGACCTGCCACCGACACGGCGGCGAGGATCCCCAAGTACTACGGCCTGAAGCGGCACCTGCTGCAGCTGACGGAGGTTCAGCCGGCGGGCACGCCGGTACCGCCGGAGCGGGCCCTGGCGGCCCAGTTCGACACCTCCCGGACCACCGTCCGCCAGGCCCTGCAGGAGCTGGTGGTCGAGGGCCGGCTGGAGCGGATCCAGGGCAAGGGCACCTTCGTCGCCAAGCCCAAGGTCGCCCAGGCGCTGCAGCTGACCTCGTACACCGAGGACATGCGCGCCCAGGGGCTGGAGCCCACCTCCCGGCTGATCGAGCTCGGCTACATCACCGCCGACGACCGGCTCGCCCCGCTGCTGGACATCAAGCCCGGCGGCCGGGTGCTGCGGATCGAGCGGCTGCGGCTGGCCAACGGCGACCCGATGGCGATCGAGGTGGCGCACCTGTCGGCCAAGCGCTTCCCGGCGCTGCGCCGCAACCTCGCCAAGCACAACTCGCTGTACACCGCGCTGCGCGAGGTCTACGGCGTGACGGTGGCCGAGGCCGAGGAGACCATCGAGACCACCCTGGCCAACCCGCGCGAGGCCGGCCTGCTCGGCTCCGACCTGGGCCTGCCGATGCTCCAGCTGTCCCGGCACTCCTTCGACACCGAGGGCCGGCCGGTGGAGTGGGTGCGCTCGATCTACCGCGGCGACCGGTACAAGTTCATCACCCGGCTCAAGCGCCCGGAGTAGTCGGCGATTTGCCCGGATTCGACCGATCCGTCCGTCCGGCACGCGAGAAGTTCTGTCATGAGCAGTGACACAGGTCACTGCGTGCCCTACATTTCGCTCCCGTACTGACTACTGGTCACCACAGGTGCTGCTCGGCGGGCGGACAGTGATGTGCGCTGCGGCGCCGACGAGGTGAGCCCTCTTCAGCCGGAGCCGCTACATGTCGTCAGAAGTCCCCGCACTGCCGCCGGTCTCCCCGGCCCGGGTGCTCGCCGGGCTGTGCCTGGCCGTCCCCGTCGTCTCGATGCTCTGGGTCGCCTCCTACACCAAGGAGGGGCCCGAGCTCGGCGGCGTCCCCTTCTTCTACTGGTACCAGCTGATGTGGGTGCCGCTGTCGGCGGTGTTCACCGTCGGGGCGTACCTGCTGATCAACCGGGACGAGAAGGCCCGCCGGGCCGCCGCCGCGGGCGGTGGTGAGCGGTGAAGGACGTCAACGGCGTCGCGCTCGCCGTCTTCCTGCTGTTCTTCGCGGCGGTCACCGTGATGGGCTTCCTCGCCTCGCGCTGGCGCCGGGCGGACGACGCGCTGCACCTGGACGAGTGGGGCCTGGGCGGCCGCAGCTTCGGCACCTGGATCACCTGGTTCCTGCTCGGCGGCGACCTGTACACCGCGTACACCTTCGTCGCGGTGCCTGCGGTGATCTACGGCGCGGGCGCGGCGGGCTTCTTCGCGGTGCCGTACACGATCATCGCGTACCCGCTGGTGTTCCTGTTCCTGCCGCGGCTGTGGTCGGTCTCCCGGGTGCACGGGTACGTCACCCCGGCCGACTTCGTGCGTGGGCGGTACGGCTCCAAGGGGCTGTCGCTGGCCGTGGCGCTGACCGGGATCCTGGCCACCATGCCGTACATCGCGCTGCAGCTGGTCGGCATCCAGGCGGTGCTGGACGTGCTCGGGGTGGGCGGCAGCGGGAACTGGTTCATGAAGGACCTGCCGCTGTTCCTGGCCTTCGGCGTGCTGGCGGCGTACACCTACTCCTCCGGGCTGCGGGCGCCGGCACTGATCGCCTTCGTCAAGGACACCCTGATCTACGTCGTGATCATCGTGGCGGTGATCTACATCCCGATGCGGCTCGGCGGGTACGGGCACGTCTTCGACGCGGCCGCGCAGAAGTTCTCCGCCAAGAAGCCGGACGGCACCCCGGTGGGCTCGCTGATCACCGGCCCGAAGGCGCAGTGGGGCTACGCGACGCTGGCGCTGGGCTCGGCGATGGCGCTGTTCATGTACCCGCACTCGGTCACCGGCGTGCTGGCCTCCAGGTCCCGCAACACGGTCCGCCGGAACATGGCCCTGATGCCCGCCTACTCGCTGATGCTGGGCCTGCTGGCGCTGCTCGGCTTCATGGCGATCGCGGCCGGGGTCGGCAAGGGCGTGAAGGGCTTCAACGCCCAGCTGTCGGTGCCGCAGCTGTTCGAGGACATGTTCCCGGACTGGTTCACCGGGGTGGCCTTCGCCGCGATCGGGATCGGCGCCCTGGTGCCGGCCGCGATCATGTCGATCGCCGCGGCCAACCTGTTCACCAGGAACGTCTACAAGGAGTTCATCCGGCCGGACGCCACCGCCGCGGACGAGACCAGGGTCGCGAAGATCGCCTCGCTGCTGGTGAAGGTCGGTGCGCTGGCCTTCGTGCTGACCATGGACAAGCAGTTCGCGATCAACCTGCAGCTGCTGGGCGGGCTGTGGATCCTGCAGACCTTCGTCTCGATCGTCGGCGGCCTGTTCACCCGGTGGTTCCACCGCTGGGCGCTGCTGGCCGGCTGGGCGGCGGGCATGGTCTACGGGACCTGGAAGGCGTACGGGGTGTCCTCGCCCGCCACCAAGCACTTCGGCGGCAGTTCGGCCGAGATCCCCGGGATCGGCGAGATCGGCTACATCGGGCTGACCGCGTTCGTGCTGAACCTGGTGGTGGCCGTGGTGCTGACGCTGGTCCTGAGGGCGGCCAAGGCCCCCGAGGGGCTGGACGCCACCTCGCCGGGCGACTACACCGCCGACGCCGGGGAACCCTCCATCGAGAAGGCCCCGCAGCCCGCGGTGGCGCACTGAGGCGGCGCACCGGGACAGGCGGCGCACTGAGGCATTGGGGGCGCACTGAAGTCCGGCACGCGCCCTGCAATGCCGTACGCGCCCTGTGATCGCGCCGTCGCCTCGGTCGACACTGGTCGGCACTTGAGGTGACGGCGCGATCATATCGGGTGATCATCCATGTGGCGGGCCGTTCGTCCCGGGCAGAGACACGGAAACGGGGAGACGCTGCCATGACAGAGCTGGGCACCATCCTGAACGGGCACCGGGGCCGGCACGAGGGCGTCAGACTGCCCTCGCTGCTGATCGCCACCCGGCACGGCGAGTCGACCGCCAATGTGGAGTTCCGGCACGCCGACGCGACCGGCGCGCTGACCGTACCGATCACCAGCCGCGACGCCGACATCCCGCTGTCCATCCGGGGCCAGGCCCAGGCCCGGGCGCTCGGCCGCTGGTGGGCCGAGCTGCCGCCGGACGACCGGCCGCGCAGCGTCTGGTGCTCGCCGTACCTGCGCACCACCGAGACCACCCGGATCGCGCTCGCCCAGGCCGGCGGCCTCGGCGCGGTGCCGGTCACCACCGAGGTGCGGCAGGACGAGCGGCTGCGCGACCGCGAGCTGGGCATCCTGGAGATGCTCACCAAGGCCGCCATCGACAAGGAGCACCCCGCCGAGGCCGCCCGCCGCCGCCGGATGGGCGAGCTGCACTACCGGCCGCCGGGCGGCGAGAGCTGGCTGGACGTGGCACTGCGGATGCGCAGCCTGCTGGCCGACCTGGCCCGGGAGGAGGACGGCCGGCCGGTGCTGGTGGTCGCCCACGACTGCACCGTCCTGATGCTGCGCTACATCCTGGACCGCCTCACCGAGCAGCAGCTGCTCGCCCTGGAGCCGGTCCGCAACTGCTCGGCCAGCCGCTGGCGGGCCGAGCACGGCCGGCTGGTGCCGGCCGGCTGGAACGACACCGGCCACCTGGACCGGGCTCCCGATCAGCCGGCCGGCTGAGCCGCGGGCCGGTCCGACGCGGAGCGTCAGACCGGGCTCTGGGCCCGCTGCTGCGCCGGCGTCCCGCCGAACGCCCGCCGGTAGGCCTGCGGGGTGGTGCCGAGCCGGCGGCCGAAGTGGTGGCGCAGGGTGGCCGCGTTGCCGAAGCCGCAGCGCGCCGCGACCGCGTCCACCGGCTCGCCGGTGGCCTCCAGCAGTCGCTGGGCCAGCAGCACCCGCTGGCCGGTCAGCCAGCGGTGCGGGGTGGTGCCGGTCTCCTGCTGGAAGCGGCGGGCGAAGGTGCGCGGCGACATGTGGGCGCGGGCGGCCAGCTGCTCCACGGTGAGCTCGCGGTCCAGGTGGTGGCGCAGCCACTCCAGCAGGCCGCCCAGTGACTCGCCGTCCTCGGCGGGCAGCGGGCGGGCGACGAACTGCGCCTGGCCGCCCTCGCGGTGCGGGGCGACCACCATCCGGCGGGCGATCCCGCGGGCCACCTCGGGTCCCTGGAGCTTGCGGACCAGGTGCAGGCAGGCGTCGATGCCGGAGGCGGTGCCGGCCGCGGTGATCACCGGGTCCTCGTCGACGTAGAGCACGTCGGGCTCGACGGTGGTGAGCGGGAAGCGTTCGGCGAGCAGGTCGGAGTGGCGCCAGTGGGTGGTGCAGCGGCGGCCGTCGAGCAGGCCGGCCGCGCCGAGCAGGAAGGTTCCGTTGCAGATCGACAGCACCCGGGCGCCGCGCGCCACGGCGGCCCGCAGGGCCTCGATCAGCGGGGCCGGGTACTCGTCCCGGATTCCGGTGGCGGCGGCGATCACCAGGTCGGCCCCGGCGATCCGCTCCACGCCGTGGGGGACGTCCACGCTGAAGCCGGCGTGGGTGCGCAGTGGTCCGGGGCGGGCCGAGGCCAGCGCGAAGTCGTAGACCGGCAGGCCGTCGTCGCTGCGGTCGAGGCCGAAGACCTCGCAGGCGACGCCCAGTTCGAAGGGGTGGATCTCCTCCAGCACCACGGTGACGACGTTGCTCAGCATGGTCCCAGGATGCCGGTGGCAGCTTTTCGAGGCAAGTGGTCTTTTCTGCCACTCGTGGCCGCGCCCGGGTGTCGCGAGAGTGGAGGACATGGACTCTTCGGCATCGATGGGCGTGCTCGCCCTGGCCGCCGCGGTCGGGGGCTTCGGCCTGCTCGGCCTGCTGGTCGGCCGCGACCTGGAACGCACCTCCCGGCACGGCCGGGACAACTGGCACCGCCCCGGCGGCTACCCGGCCGACCCCGGCGGGCCGGACCGGCTGCACGGCGCCGCGGCGGGCGCGGGCGCCGCGACCACCAGCCCGCCCCCGGCCGCGCCGCCGTTCACCACCCGGCTCGCCACCACCCTGGCTGCCGCCGCCGACCGCGGCCCCGGCAGACTGGTGGCATGGACACCGCCCCCGACCTCGTCATCCGCCGGGCCCTCCCCGAGGACCTGGACGCCGCCGGAGCCCTCTCGGTCGAGGTCTACGTCGGCGAGGGCTACAGCCGCCCGGACGGGCCCTATCCCGAGCTCCTGCGGGACACCCGGCGCCGCGCCGAGGAGGCCGAGCTCCTCGTCGCCGTCGACCCGGCCGGCGGAGCCGTGCTCGGCAGTGTGACCTTCGCCCCGGGCGGCAATCCGTGGGCCGACATCGCGGCGCCGCACGAGGGCGAGATCCGGATGCTGGCGGTGGCCCGGGCGGCCCGCGGCCGGGGCGCCGGGAGCGCGCTGGTACGGGCCGCGATGGCCCGCAGCCGGGAGCTGGGGCTGACCGGGATGGCGTTCTCCACCCGTCCGGCGATGACCGCGGCACACCGCGTCTACGAACGGCTGGGGTTCCGGCGGAGCCCCGAGCGGGACTGGGAGCCGGCCCCCGGCATTGATGTGATCGTCTATTCGATCACATTCTGACGGCTCACCCCGTGGCGCAACGCAGTCGAGCGACCACGACACGCGGCACTACATCTGGTGGCGCATCCTGACCCCGCCCACAACATGTATGCTCGCTCTCGCTGTCGACGCAGGGGAACCCGGTGGGAGTCCGGGACTGCCCCGCAACGGTGAGCGGGCTTCGCAACACCCTGACCCGCGAGTCCGAGACCTGCCGACGGCGTGCCACACGGCTTCCCCGCAGATGCCTTGCAGCACCGCAGTACTTGTCCGGGCCTCGCGGGTGGGCCGGGGTGGGACCACGCACGCCTGGTGATTCGGCGTGCCGCTCCGCCCTGCCTGAAACGGTCCGGCCGATCTCGTCCGCCGCCGCCACAGGAGAGAGTGCGCCTTGACCGTCGCCGCCTCAGTCGCCCTGCCGTCCCAGGGTTCCTCCCCCAGCCTCCGGCCGGGTGGTGCCACCACCACCGCCGACGCTGATCCCGGTGCCGCGCTGCTGCGCCTGCTCACCGACCGCAGCGCCGACCTTCCTCAGGTGGACCCCGGCCACGTCGCCGCCGCCGCGCTGCGCGGCCGCCACGCCGGCTCCGACTTCGCGGAGCTGCGTGGACTGGCCGTGGAGGCCGCCGCGTCGATGATCGCCGAGGACCCGCAGTACTCCAAGCTCGCCGCCCGGCTGCTGGCGCTGGAGATCTCGGACGAGGCCGTCGGCCAGGGCGCCGTGTCGTTCGCCGCCTCGATCGCCGTCGGCCACGCCGAGGGCCTGATCGGCGACACCACCGCGGACTTCGTGGCCAAGCACGCGGACGCCTTCGACGCCCTGATCGACGAGCGCGGCGACGACCGCTTCGAGTACTTCGGCCTGCGCACCGTGCAGTCCCGCTACCTGCTGCGCCACCCGATCACCCGCAAGGTGATCGAGACCCCGCAGCACTTCCTGCTCCGGGTGGCGGCGGGCCTCGCCGTGGGCGACGGCGAGCAGGCGGTGCGCGAGGTCGCGGAGCTGTACGCGCTGATGAGCGCGCTCTCCTACCTGCCGTCCTCGCCGACCCTGTTCAACTCCGGCACCAAGCACCCGCAGATGTCCAGCTGCTACCTGCTGGACTCGCCGCTGGACAACCTGGACTCGATCTACTCGCGCTACGCGCAGATCGCCCGGCTGTCCAAGCACGCCGGCGGCATCGGCCTGTCCTACAGCCGGATCCGCTCGCGCGGCAGCCTGATCCGGGGCACCAACGGCAAGTCCAACGGCATCGTGCCGTTCCTGCGCACCCTGGACTCCTCGGTCGCCGCGGTCAACCAGGGCGGCCGGCGCAAGGGCGCCGCCTGTGTCTACCTGGAGACCTGGCACGCCGACATCGAGGAGTTCCTGGAGCTCCGCGACAACACCGGCGAGGAGGCCCGCCGGACCCACAACCTGAACCTGGCGCACTGGATCCCGGACGAGTTCATGCGCCGGGTGAACGCCAACGCCGACTGGTCGCTGTTCTCCCCGGCCGACGTGCCCGAGCTGGTCGACCTGTGGGGCGCCGACTTCGACGAGGCGTACCTGAAGGCCGAGCAGGCCGGCAAGGCCGTGCGCACCATCCCCGCGCAGACCCTGTACGCCCGGATGATGCGCACCCTGGCGCAGACCGGCAACGGCTGGATGACCTTCAAGGACGCCTCCAACCGCGCCGCCAACCAGACCGCGCTGCCCGGCCGCACGGTGCACTCCTCCAACCTGTGCACCGAGATCCTGGAGGTCACCGACGACTCCGAGACCGCGGTCTGCAACCTGGGCTCGGTCAACCTCGGTGCCCACGTGGCCGACGGCGCCACCGTCGCCGACCTCACGGGCGCGATGGACTGGGACCGGCTGGACGCCACCGTGCGCACCGCCGTGACCTTCCTCGACCGGGTCATCGACATCAACTTCTACCCGACCCCCGAGGCCGGGAACTCCAACTCGCGCTGGCGCCCGGTGGGCCTGGGCGTGATGGGCCTGCAGGACGTCTTCTTCAAGCTGCGGATCGACTTCGACTCGGCCGAGGCCAAGCAGCTGTCGACGCTGATCGCCGAGCGCATCATGCTGACCGCCTACGAGCGCTCCAGCGAGCTGGCCGAGGAGTTCGGGCAGCACAGCGCGTACGGCGAGACCCGCGCCGCCCGCGGCCAGCTGCACATCGACCACTTCGACACCGCCCCGCAGTGGACCGAGCGCTGGGACGCGCTGCGCGCGAAGATCGCCACCACCGGCCTGCGCAACTCGCTGCTGCTGGCCATCGCGCCGACCGCCACCATCGCCTCGATCGCCGGCGTGTACGAGTGCATCGAGCCGCAGGTCTCCAACCTGTTCAAGCGCGAGACGCTGTCCGGCGAGTTCCTCCAGGTCAACCCGTACCTGGTGCGTGAGCTCAAGGAGCTCGGCGTCTGGGACCAGCAGACCCGCGACTCGCTGCGCGAGTCCAACGGCTCGGTCCAGGACCTGGGCTGGCTGCCCGCCGAGGTGCGCTCGCTGTACCGCACCGCCTGGGAGCTGCCGCAGCGCGCCCTGATCGACCTGGCCGCCGCCCGGCAGCCGTACATCGACCAGAGCCAGTCGCTGAACCTCTTCATGGCGGCGCCGACCATCGGCAAGCTCTCCTCGATGTACGCCTACGCGTGGAAGGTCGGTCTGAAGACCACCTACTACCTGCGTTCGCGCCCGGCCACCCGGATCGCCCAGGCCGCGTCCGGCGCCGCCCGCACCGCCGCCCCGGTGCCGGTGCCCACCCCGACCCTGACCCCGGAGGAGGCGGCGGCCCTCGCCTGCTCCCTGGAGAACCCCGAGTCCTGCGAGGCCTGCCAGTGAGTTCCGCCGATCGCGAGAAGATGCTGCTCGACCCCGGGTTCGAGCTGACCCTGCGTCCGATGCGCTACCCGTCGTTCTACGACCGGTACCGGGACGCGATCAAGAACACCTGGACCGTGGAGGAGGTGGACCTGCACTCCGACGTCGCCGACCTCGCCAAGCTGAGCGAGGGCGAGCGGCACATGATCGGCCGGCTGGTCGCCTTCTTCGCCACCGGTGACTCGATCGTCGCCAACAACGTGGTGCTGAGCCTCTACAAGCACATCAACTCCCCCGAGGCCCGGCTCTACCTGTCCCGGCAGCTGTTCGAGGAGGCCGTGCACGTCCAGTTCTACCTGACGCTGCTCGACACCTACCTGCCCGATCCCGAGGACCGGGCGGCGGCCTTCGACGCGGTGGAGAACATCCCCTCCATCCACCAGAAGGCGCAGTTCTGCTTCAAGTACATGAACGCCGTCGACCACCTGGACTCGCTGCAGTCCAAGGACGACCGCCGCGCGTTCCTGCTGAACCTGATCTGCTTCGCGGCCTGCGTCGAGGGCCTGTTCTTCTACGGCGCCTTCGCCTACGTGTACTGGTTCCGCAGCCGCGGCCTGCTGCACGGCCTGGCCACCGGCACCAACTGGGTGTTCCGGGACGAGTCCATGCACATGGACTTCGCCTTCTCGGTGGTGGACACGGTCCGCGAGGAGGAGCCCGACCTCTTCGACGACGAGATGGCCAAGCAGGTCACCGAGATGCTGGAGGAGGCCGTCGAGGCCGAGCTCCAGTTCGCCCGCGACCTCTGCGGCGAGGGCCTGCCCGGGATGAACACCGAGTCCATGCGCGAGTACCTGCAGGCCGTCGCCGACCAGCGGCTCGCCCGCCTCGGCATGCCGGTTCGCTACGGCTCCAGCAACCCGTTCGGGTTCATGGAGCTGCAGAACGTGCAGGAGCTGACCAACTTCTTCGAGCGCCGGGTCTCGGCGTACCAGGTCGCGGTCGAGGGCTCGGTCGCCTTCGACGACGACTTCTAGCCAGCACGCGCGAGGGCCGGCCCGGGGTCATCCCCGGGCCGGCCCTTGCGCGTTGCCGGTCCGTCAGGCGTTCGGCACGGTGGCGTAGCGGGCGGTGCCCTCCGCCATCTGCTTCAGGGCGTCCTTGCGATCGCGCTTGGAGAGCCGGTCGATGTACAGGTACCCGTACAGGTGGTCGGTCTCGTGCTGCAGGCAGCGGGCGAAGAAGCCGGTGCCCTCGACCCGGATCGGGTTGCCGTCCTTGTCCTGGCCGGTGACCGCCGCGTAGTCCGGGCGGGCCAGGTCCATGTAGGCGGTGGGCACCGACAGGCAGCCCTCGGGCGAGTCGTCGAGGACCCGGCGGCCGGCCGGGAGCTCCTCCAGCACCGGGTTGATCACGTGGCCGATGTGGCGCACGCCCTCGTCGTCCGGGCAGTCGTAGACGAAGACCTTGAGGTCCACGCCGATCTGGTTGGCCGCCAGGCCGACGCCCTGGGCCGCCTCCATCGAGACGAACATGTCGTCGATCAGCGCGGAGAGTTCGGCGTCGAACGAGGTGACGTCCTGGCACTCGCGGTGCAGGACGGGGTTGCCGACCACGGTGATCGGCCGGGCGGTGCCCTTGGAGAGGTCGGGCACCTCCCCGATCACCTGCTGGGCCGCGGGCTCGTCGTGGTCGTGGCCGTGCTCGTGGTCGTGCTCGTGGTCGTGCTGGTCCGCCATGGTCGCTTCCGCTTTCGTGGATCTACCGGATGTACCGCTCAAGGGTACGGCCCCCCGATCCCGGCCGGTCCTTACTCCGCGAAGCCCGCACGGAGCCTCAGCAGACCTCTTCCAGATCCCGGTAGGCCCGGGTGGCGGGGGAGGCGGCCACCCAGCGCTCCAGCAGGATCCGCACCAGCGCGGTGGGCGCGGCGATCCCGCACTCCCGCTCCGCCAGCCAGGCGGTGCCGGTGCTGCCCTGGCTGAGGTGGCTCAGGTGGCCGGGGTGGAAGGCGTCGCCGTCGTCGTGCGGGTCGTGGTGCACGGTCCGGCCGTCATCGATCGCCATCCGGCTCTCCGAGCAGGCCCGGCACAGCAGCCGCACCGAGGATGTCCAGTCCTCGGCCGCGTACCCCGCGTCCGACACCAGGCGCTCCAGGGCGTCCCGGTCACCCGCGGTGGCGGCCTGCAGCAGCACCACATGGGTCGGCACCGGGGAGGGCGCCCACAGCTCGATCTCGTCGAAGACCGGGTACGCCACCGAATCCGCGACCCGCTCGCCGTTCGGGGCGCCGTCGTGCAGCACCACCTCGCCCCAGCGGCGGCCGGAGGACGGCAGCGGGATGGACAGCACCTCGATCCGGGCCGGGTCCAGCCGGCGGCCCCAGACCACCTCGGACTCGCCGTCCGGGGACAGCCGCACCGGGGTGGTACCCAGGTCCAGCTCGATCGTCGCGGCGGCGGCCGCGGCGGGGGCGCCGGGCAGCTTCAGGCCGTACGCCTGCCAGGCGCGGCGGGCCAGCGGCCAGTCCTGCAGGGCGGTGGCGGTGATGCCGAGGTTCCACCAGTCCGGGGCGCCCTGGCCGCGGTCCAGCAGGGCGACGGCCCGCAGGCCCGCGGTGCGCGACTGCTCCCAGTCACGGCGGAACTTGTGCAGCAGGGCCAGGTTGAACCAGGAGTCGGAGAGCCACGGTTCGAGGTCCGCGGCCATCACCAGCAGGGCCCCGGCGTCCTCGTACCGGCCGTCGCCGATCAGCGTGAAGGCCCGGTCGGTCGTCTGCCGCCAGGTGGCAGACGGCCGGTGCCGTGTGCGGTGGAAGATCCTCACGTTCGTCCCTTGCCGTCCGTCGTCACCGGGTCGCCCCGCCTCGGGTGTTCCCGCCACGACCGCATCCAACCACGGCACCCGTGACACGCGCTCCCCGCGCGGTCGTTCAGTTGGCCGCACGGCCGTCACCCACCGTCGCCGCCGGTCCCCCGCCACCCACTCTGACCAGCGCGTCCAGCACCACCGGGTCGTAGGCGCGGCCGCGTTCCAGCCGGAGCCGTTCCAGCGCCTCCAGCCGTCCCGCCACCTCGGTCAGGCCGGCGCTGCGCGCGGCGGTCAGCAGGTCGTCGTGCGCGTTGGCGACCCGGATGATCCGGGCGGCCACCGGCAGCGAACGGTCCGGGCGGCCGTCGGGCAGCCGCCCCGGATCGGCCAGCATGGCGACCTGCTGCCAGACCTGCCGGGGCACCCCGGTGCGCCGGATCACCTCGCTGCCCAGCCGGGCGATCCGCTGCTGCTCCTCGGCGGGCAGCAGGGCGGTCGCGCCGTCCGCTACCGGCTCGACCAGGGAGAGCTGGCCGATGTCGTGCATCAGCGCCGCGTACTCCAGCAAGGCGAGGTCCCGGGTGCCGAGGCCCAGCTCCCGGCCGAGTGCGCAGGCGGTGTCGGCGACCCGCCGGGCGTGGCCGGGCGTGGTGTAGCCGGCCACCTCGGTGGCCCGGGCCAGCGCGGCGATGGTCTGCCCGGTGGTGGTACGGACGGCCGCCGCCCGGCGGAAGGCGGCCCGCGCCAGCAGCAGCGGGGAGCAGAACAGCGGCAGCGCCCACAGCCCGACCTCGCCCGCCAGCAGGCTCAGCAGCATCCCGGTGGCGACGATCGCCGAACCGATCCCGGCCAGCGACCGCAGCTCGTCCTCCAGCGCGGCGGCGAACCGCACCCCGGTGCGGGAGCGCTGCAGCACGGCCGCCAGCGCGGCGTCGCAGAGCGCGGCGAGCGCGGCCACCGCGATCAGGAACGCCCCGTACCGGGGTCCGGTCAGCGGGAGCCGGTCGATCGCGCCGCTGGTGTACAGCGGCTGGAACAGCACCGCGGCGAAGGCCGCCGTGAGCAGCCGCCGTACGGCGGCGTCGGCCCGCGCCCGGGCCGCCCCGGGCGGACGCCCGGCGAGGCGCCGCAGCAGCGCCCCGGCCAGCGTGCCGAGCCCGGCCACGGTCACCACCTGGAGAGTGCCGTGCGAGGTAGGCAGCCCGCGCAGCGGTCCGAGCAGGGCGTACGCCAGGGCCGCGGCGGTGCCGACCGGGGCCTGCTCGCGGTCGCCCGGCAGGACCACCCGGACGCACTCGCCGGCCGCGATCAGCGCGACGAAGGCCAGCGCGACGGCCGGCTCGGCCAGACCGTGCGCGACGGTGTGCGCCAGCGCCGCCACGAACAGCCCCGCCGCCGCCCCGTACAGCGCCGCGGGCGCCGCCCCGCTCACGAGGAGCCGCCCCGGGTGGGGACCGCGGCGCCCCGGCCGCGGGACCGGCGGGCCGGCTCGGGCACCCCGAGCGGGATGTCCGGCACCTCGCCGTCCCAGCCGCCGGGCGGCGGCGGCTCGACCTGCCAGCCGTGCTGGTCCAGGGCGCTGACCAGCGCGCCGACCATCACCGGGTCGAACTGGCTGCCGGCGCAGCGACCGAGCTCCGCCACCGCCTCGTCGACCGGGCGGCCGCGCCGGTAGGAGCGGGTGGAGGTCATCGAGTCGAAAGCGTCGGCGACCGAGATGATCCGGGCGAACTCGGGGATCCGACTGCCGGCCAGCCCGTCCGGGTAACCGCGGCCGTCGAGGCGCTCGTGGTGGTGCAGGATGCCGTCCCGGGCCTCACCGAGGAAGGCGAGGTCGCGGACCAGTTCGTGGCCGGCCACCGGGTGCACCTCGACCGCGTGCCGTTCGGCCTCGCTGAGCGGGCCGTTGCGGCGCAGCAGTTCGGTGGCGACGGCCAGCTTGCCGACGTCGTGCAGGGTGCCGGCAAAGTGCAGGGTGCGGATCCGGTCCTCGGCCATGCCGAGCTGGCGGGCGATCAGCACCGAGGCCCGGCCGACCCGCTCGCTGTGCCCGCGGGTGTAGGCGTCCTTGATCTCCACCGCCTGCACCAGGGCCTGGACGGTGGCCCGGTGGGCGGCCTGCTCCCGGTGGGTCTGTGCGGACACCCAGGCGGAGATGGACAGCGGCAGCAGGGCCAGCAGCACCGCGAGCGCGCCGTACGGGCCCTGCCAGAGCACGGCGACCATCAGTCCGGCCGCGCCGTGCAGCAGCGCGGCCACCAGGCACGCCCACAGCGCCCGGGGGCCGCCGATCGGTTCGCCGCTGCCGGACAGCCGCCGCACGATGCCCACCAGGACGCCGTTGACCAGGCAGAACACCAGGACGGCGGCGAGTGCGCCGAGCGCCGCGGCGGGGAAGCGGGAGCCGAGCAGCAGGCGCGGGCCGCCGAGCAGGTGGAAGACGACGGCCCCGGCGAAGGCGGCCAGCGCCAGCTGGGCGGCGTTCCACAGCCGGCGCACCGGACCGGGCCGGGCGGCGTTGCCGAACAGCGCGGCCGGCACCGCGACCAGCGCGGCGGCGGCCGGGGGCAGCATCAGCACACCCGCGAACAGGACCGGGAAGAAGCTGCTGCCACCGCGCCGGCCCGGCTGGTCGGGGTGCGGGGCTCGGCCCGCCAGCCGGCGCCAGAGCCGGGAGCACGGGGTGGGCATGCCGTCCGCGAGCGATTCGAGGCACAGGTGCAGCAGCGCCAGGGGCGCGAGCCGCCGCAGGTCCACCGGGCCGCCGAGCCAGTCGGCGGGCGCGGGCGCCACCAGGGGCAGCAGGCACAGCAGGCCGGCCAGCAGCACCCCGGCGACACAGACGGCCACCGGGCCCGGCAGGGGCGCCCCGTCGCGATTCCTGGCGATACCGGCCTCCCCACCGCGTGCTCCGGCCCTGCGTCGTGAGGGCCAGTCAGGAGGATAGGGCGCGACCCGCGGGCTGCGGCGCACGATGGCGGATTGCCGCTGCCGCCACCGCGACAGCTCACCCGAACGAGTGAAACGGCGTGCCGGTGGGCCGGATCCACCGCCGCGCCGCAACGGGACCTTAAGAGAGTCCCAAGCCTGCCCCGGGCTCTTGACCCCCACAGGTGGTCCAGTCCATTTTATGGAGCAGCCCGGTCTCCGGTCAGGTCGGTCCCGGGCCGCAATCCCCCTGCTGCGCACCTCGGTTCAGCGCCATCCGTCCGCGCCCCGCCGCGCACGGGCGATCCCCCACACCCCCACTCGGAGAGGTTCCGCCATGGAACGCACCAAGCTCCGCTCCCCCGCCGCCACGCCCGGACGGCACCGCCGCCGCCGGGGCGCGGTCGCCGCCGCCGCCACCGCCGCGCTCGGCCTGCTGGCCGGCGGCGTGGCCGCGCTGTCCGGCACCGCGGCGTCCGCCGCCCCGGCCGCCGCCGAAGCCCTGGGCAGCAACTGGTACGCCTCGGCGCCGTACCTGATGCCGGAGGACAACAGCCCGCCGGACCCGGCCGCGGTGATGGACGCGACCGGCCAGAAGGCCTTCCAGCTGGCCTTCATCCTGGACGCGGGCGGCTGTCGGCCCGCGTGGGGCGGCACCTCCTCGATCGACACCGACACCGTGATGCCCGCGGTCATCCAGAAGATCCGGGCCAAGGGCGGCGACGTCTCGGTCTCGGTCGGCGGTTACGGCGGCAACAAGCTCGGCCAGGGCTGCGGCACTCCGGAGGCGACCGCGGCCGGGTACCAGAAGGTGATCACCAAGTACCAGCTCAAGGCGATCGACTTCGACCTGGAGGAGCCCGAGTACGAGAACACCGCGGCGATCCACAACGAGATCGGCGCCGCGAAGATCCTCCAGCGCGACAACCCCGGCCTGTACGTCTCCATCACCACGGCCGGCACCAACGCGGGCACCGGCTGGTTCGGGACCCAGATGCTGCTGGAGGCCAAGGGCCAGGGCTTCAGCCCGGACAACTACTCGATCATGCCGTTCGACGGCGGTTTCAACGGCGCCGCCGCGCAGACCGACGCGCTGGTGAAGTTCAACCAGATCCTGCAGACCACCTTCGGTTGGAGTGAGGCCACCGCCTACGCCCACGAGGGCGTCTCGCTGATGAACGGCCGCACCGACGCCGCCGAGTACTTCCGGCAGGCCGACTTCCAGACCGTGCTGGACTTCGCCACCGCGCACAGGCTGGCCCGCTACACCTACTGGTCCGTCAACCGGGACCGCCAGTGCGCGGGTTCGGTCGATCCGGGCCTGTCCGGCTCCTGCTCCAGCGTGGCGCAGAACGACTGGGACTTCACCAAGTTCACCGTGAAGTTCGCCGGGGCGACGCCGCCCACCACCCCGCCGACCAGTCCGCCGCCGAGCAGCCCGAGCCCCAGCACCAGCCCCACCTCGGGCTCCTGCACGCTGCCGGCCTGGAGCGCCACCACCACCTACACCAACGGCAACCAGGTCTCCTACCAGGGCCACAAGTACCACGCGAAGTGGTGGACCCTGAACGAGGTCCCGACGGCCAGCGGCCAGTGGGGCGTCTGGGCCGACGACGGTCCCTGCTGACGACGGCGCGGGCCGGCTCCGGGACCGCCCGGGGCCGGCCCGCGCGCGTGCGGGTGCCGGGACGCTACTCGGCGGTGGCCGCCGCCGGGGCGCCGTGCCCGGCCGGCGGACCGTCGGCCGAGGCCGCGGCGGCCTGCGCGGAGCGCTGGCCGGCCCGGATCGAGTCGATCCGCGCCAGCACCTTGGTGCGCAGGTCCGCGGGCGTGTCGTCGCAGCCGCAGGACCGCTTGATCAGCGCCTTGATGGCCTGTTCGAGACCGTACTTCTCCAGGCAGGGGGAGCACTCCTCGAAGTGCACCCGCAGCTTGGCGCAGTCGCCCTCGGCCATCTCGTTGTCGAGGAATTCGTAGAGGTGGTCGAGCACCTCGCCACACTCGGTGTCGTGCGGATCGCCGCAGCTCATGAGCCCGCGCCCTTCGCTTCCTGCCCTGCTCCACTGCCCGCCGGGACCAGCCCGCGGTCACGGGCGTAATCCTCCAGCATGCCGCGCAGCTGACGACGGCCCCGGTGCAGTCGGGACATCACCGTACCGATGGGTGTACCCATGATGTCCGCGATCTCCTTGTACGCAAAGCCCTCTACGTCCGCGAGATACACCGCGATGCGGAATTCCTCCGGGATCGCCTGCAGGGCGTCCTTCACGTCGCTGTCCGGCAGGTGGTCGAGTGCCTGCGCCTCGGCCGAGCGCAGCCCGGTCGACATGTGCGACTCGGCGCGGGCCAGCTGCCAGTCCTCGATCTCCTCGGCCGCGGTGCGCTGGGGCTCGCGCTGCTTCTTGCGGTACGAGTTGATGAAGGTGTTGGTGAGGATGCGGTACAGCCACGCCTTGAGGTTGGTGCCCTCACGGAACTGGTGGAAGGACGCGTACGCCTTGGCGAACGCCTCCTGCAGCAGGTCCTCCGCGTCGGCCGGGTTGCGCGTCATCCGGAGCGCCGCCGAGTACATCGGGTCGAGGTACATCAGCGCGTCGCGCTCGAAGCGCTCGCGCCGGGCCTCCTCGCTCTCGTCCGCGGACACCCGGAAGGTGTCCTCGCCGATCGCCTCGGCCAGCTCCTCGCCGGTCAGCGCCCCGCCCGCGGGCAGCCCCTCGTCCGGGGTGCCCACGTCCGGCACGGACTCGTCATCGGTCGCGACGACCGGACCCACCTCCTCGACAGCACCGGCCCGGCCCACCACGGGCCGACCCGAGATGGAGGATATCGGGCTCACGGGCTTCTCGCCCGCGACCAGCCACTCCGACCAGTCGGGTACGAGGGCGTTGGCCGCCGCTCGCTCCTCCGGCCGCTCGGGGCACGCGATCGAACCCATGTGCTGCGCCGCCTTTCACCCGGGACTCTGCTGACGGTGGGGTCAACCATCGGACACCGTTTCGCATTCCCGGGCGCGGCGGCGGCCCGGCCGGGCGGCTCAGACCAGGCGGGCCAGCCAGTCCGCGACCGCGCCGGTGATCAGGTCCAGCACCTCCTGCGGACCGAGCGCGGCACGCTTGGGGACCTTGAACCCGTGGCCCGCCTCGGGCACCTCCACCAGCCGGTGGGTGGCGGGCAGCCGCGGGAACTCCCCGGGCCCGCCGAAGGTGTCCGCGCCGCCCTGCACCACCAGGGTGGGCAGACCGGTGCCGAGCAGTTCGGCGGCCCGGCTGCGCTCGGGGCGGCCCGGCGGGTGCAGCGGGAAGGACAGCGCCAGCACGCCGGCCGCCCCGGACGCCAGACCGGTCCGGCAGGCCACCCGGGCGCCCGCGCTGCGGCCGCCGACCACCAGCGGCACCTCGGCCGCGGACAGCGCCGGGACCACCGGCAGCCAGCCGCCGTCCAGGGTCTTCGGCGGCGGCGCGACCTTCTTCCCGGCCACCCGCCAGGGCTGCTCGACCAGCGCGACGGCAAAGCCGAGCGGCGGCAGCACCCGCGCCAGCGCCTGCAGGTCGGCGGCCTCCACGCCGCCGCCGGCGCCGTGGCCGAGCGCCAGCGTGGCCCGCGGCCGGCCGGCCGGCTCGAACAGGGTGATCCGGGCGTCGCCGGCGGGGGTGGGGACCAGACTCTGCACGCGTGGCTCCGGGGGTCAGAAGAGGGTGGTGCGGTCCTCGTCGGTCAGCTCGCGGACCAGCTCGGGACCGTTGTTGCGGATGCTGCCGACGGCGGCGCCCACCGGGTGCACCCGCAGCGCGCCGGGGGCGGGCGGCGCCAGCAGCGACCGCAGGTCGTCCGGGTCGGTGCGGTCCGGGTCGAGCCAGGCGTCGAAGCCGCCCGGGTCGAGGAAGAGCGGCATCCTCTCGTGGATCGGCGCCAGCAGCGGCTCGGCCTCGGTGGTGACGACCGTGCAGGTGACCCGCCAGGCGTCCGGGTGGTCGGCGGGCAGCGTGCGGTCGCGCCAGAACTCGTACAGGCCGGCCAGCGCCAGCACCCCGCCGTCCGCGCGGGAGACGAAGTACGGCTGCTTGCCGGCCCGGCCCTTGGCGCCGGGTATCTGCTGCCACTCGTAGTAGCCGTCGATCGGGAGCAGGCAGCGGCGGGAGGCGAAGGCCTGCCGGTAGGCCGGCTTCTCGTGCACGGTGTCGGCCCGGGCGTTGATCATCTTGACCGCGGTCTCCGCCGACCTCGACCACGCGGGCACCAGGCCCCAGCGCAGCACCCGCAGCTGCCGCACCGGCGCCGGGCCGCCCCTGGGGGTGCGGTCCAGCACCACGTAGGCCCGGTCGGTGGGGGCCACGTTCCAGCTCGGCGCGAGCGTCTCCGCGGGATCCCACTGCTCCACCCCGAAGAGCTCGACCAGGTCCTCGGGCTTGGTGGAGGAGGCGAAGCGACCGCACATGGAGATCAGCTTGCCATGCCCGCCGCCGCCGCACGGCGGGGTTGCGCGGAACGGACCCGCCGACCGGGACGGCCGCGGGGAGAACCGCGCGCTACCGCTGCACCGTCCCCGCATGGGAGGCTGCCGCTCCGGCAGAGGACCGAGCGAGGTGGACGGTACGGATGGACATCGCTGACGTGTGGCACCGGCTGGTGGACCCGCAGCCCATGCCGCCTGGCTGGCTGGTGCTGGCCACCGCCGCCGCCGCGCTGCTCGCGGTGGTGCTGCACCCGGCCTGGCGGCTGAGCCGCAACGTGGTGACCATCGCGCACGAGGGCGGACACGGCCTGGTCGCCCTGCTCACCCGGCGGCGGCTGTCGGGCATCCGGCTGCACTCCGACACCTCGGGCCTGACCCTGTCCTCCGGTCCGCCGACCGGTCCCGGCATGGTGCTGACCGCGGCGGCCGGCTACACGGCGCCGTCGCTGCTGGGGCTCGGCGGCGCCGCCCTGCTGGCCGCCGGCCGGGTCACCGCGCTGCTGTGGATCTCCATCCTGCTGCTGGCCGGCATGCTGATCATGATCCGGAACGCCTTCGGCGTGCTCTCGGTGGTGGTCACCGGCGCCGCGTTCGTGCTGGTCTCCTGGTACGGCGGCGACGAGCTGCAGGCGGGCTTCGCCTACCTGGGCGTCTGGTTCCTGCTGCTGGCCGGGGTACGGCCGGTGGTCGAGCTGCAGCGCAAGCGGCGGCACGGCGGGGCGCCCGACTCGGACGCCGACCAGCTCGGCCGGCTGACCGGGGTCAGCCCGCTGCTGTGGGTCACGCTGTTCCTGGTGGTCTCGCTGGTGTGCCTGCTGATCGGCGGCGGCCGGCTGCTGGACTGGCCCACCCACTGAGCTGCGGCCGGCCGGGGCGGGGCGCGACGTCCGCACGCCCCCGGCACGCGCCCGGGCGCCGCACCGGCCGGTACACCCACCACCCCTAGACTTGGCGCATGACCGACACCCTGTGGCCTGCACCCGTCGCCACCGCCGCCGTCGACGCGACCGTGACCATCCCCGGCTCGAAGTCCGCGACCAACCGCGCGCTGGTGCTGGCGGCGCTCGCCGACGGCCCGGGCTGGGTCCGCCGGCCGCTGCGCAGCCGCGACTCGCAGCTGATGGCGGACGGTCTGCGGGCGCTCGGCGTCGGCATCGAGGAGACGGTCAACGCGGCCAGCGGCGGCACCGGCGGCGGCGAGGCCTGGCGGGTCATCCCGGCCGGCCGGCTGCGCGGCCCGGCCCAGGTCGACGTCGGCAACGCCGGCACCGTGATGCGCTTCCTGCCCCCGCTCGCGGTGCTCGCCGACGGCGCGGTCCACTTCGACGGCGACCCGCGCTGCTACGAGCGCCCCCAGCACGGCGTGATCGACGCGCTGCGCGCCCTCGGGGCGCGGATCGACGACGGCGGGCGCGGCGGCTTCCCGCTCACCGTGCACGGCACCGGTTCGCTGGACGGCGGCCCGGTCGAGCTGGACGCGTCCTCCTCCTCCCAGTTCGTCAGCGCCCTGCTGCTGTCCGGCGCCCGCTACAACAACGGTGTGGAGATCCGGAACACCGGCTCCACCGTGCCCTCGCTGCCGCACATCCGGATGACCGTCGACATGGTCCGCAAGGCCGGCGGCCAGGTCGACGCCCCCGAGGACGGCGGCGAGAAGGACGTCTGGCGGGTCACCCCGGGCGCGCTGATCGGCCGCGACCTGGTGGTCGAGCCGGACCTCTCCAACGCGGCGCCGTTCTTCGCCGCCGCGCTGGTCACCGGCGGCCGGGTGACCGTCCGGGACTGGCCGAAGCACACCTACCAGCCGGGCGACCAGCTGCGCGAGCTGTACACCCGGATGGGCGGCGAGTGCCGCTTCACCGACGAGGGCCTGGAGTTCACCGGCACCGGCCGGATCCACGGCATCGAGGCCGACCTGCACGACGTCGGCGAGCTCACCCCGGTGATCGCCGCGGTGGCGGCGCTCGCCGACTCGGAGTCCCACCTGTACGGCATCGCCCACCTGCGGCTGCACGAGACCGACCGGCTGGCCGCGCTGGCCAAGGAGATCAACGACCTCGGCGGCGACGTCACCGAGACCGAGGACGGCCTGCGGATCCGCCCGCGGACCCTGCACGGGGGCGTCTTCCACACCTACGAGGACCACCGCCTCGCCACCGCCGCCGCCGTGCTCGGCCTCGCGGTCAAGGGCGTCGAGGTGGAGAACGTGGCGACCACCGCCAAGACCCTTCCGGACTTCCCGCAGATGTGGGCCGACCTGCTGGGCCAGAGCTGACGGGAAGTAGAACAGCATGCGCCGCTACGGCAAGGACGCCGACGAGGACGACATCCGCAACCGCCCGGGCCGCAAGGGCTCCCGGCCGCGGACGCGGATCCGGCCCAAGCACGAGGACGCCGCCGAGGCGATGATCCTCACCGTGGACCGGGGCCGGCTGACCTGCCTGGTGGACGCGGGCACCAAGCAGGAGCGCCAGGTCATCGCCATGAAGGCGCGCGAGCTGGGCCGCAAGGGCGTGGTGGTCGGCGACGTGGTGAACGTGGTCGGCGACCTGTCCGGCGAGGCCGACACGCTGGCCCGGATCGTCCGGGTCGAGGAGCGCAGCTCGGTGCTGCGGCGCACCGCGGACGACGACGACCCGTACGAGCGGATCGTGGTCGCCAACGCCCAGCAGCTGGCGATCGTCACCGCGCTGGCCGACCCGGAGCCGCGGCCCCGGCTGATCGACCGCTGCCTGGTGGCGGCGTACGACGCCGGGATGGAGCCGCTGCTGGTGCTCACCAAGTCCGACCTGGCCCCGGCCGAGCCGCTGCTGGAGGCGTACGCGCCGCTGGGCATCCGGTACGTGGTGACCCGGCGGGACGAGCTGGAGACGGCCGGCGCGGAGGCGGTCCGGGAGCGGCTGCGCGGACTGTCCACGGTCTTCATCGGCCACTCCGGCGTCGGCAAGACCACCCTGGTGAACGCGCTGGTACCGCTGCACCAGCGGTCCACCGGGCACGTCAACGCCGTCACCGGGCGCGGCCGGCACACCACCGTGTCGGCGCTGGCACTACGGCTGCCGCCGCCGCCCGGGGTCAAGCCGGGTTCCAAGAAGGCGCTCGATCCGGGCTGGGTGATCGACACCCCGGGCTTCCGGTCCTTCGGGCTCTCGCACATCGACCCGTCCCGGGTCATCCTCGCCTTCCCCGACCTGGAGCCGGGCACCGTGGACTGCCCGCGCGCCTGCAGCCACGACGAGCCGGACTGCGCCCTGGACGCCTGGGTCGCGGACGGGCACGCCGACCCGGCCCGGCTGTACTCGCTGCGCCGGCTGCTCTCCACCCGCGAGGCGGGCGAGGGCGACTGACCCACGTTCGGCCGGTCGGGAGGTGTCGGACGGCCCCGGCGTGGCGATCATAGGAAGGTCGGACCGTCCGGTCCGGTGCCGCCGGGCGCAGGGAGACAGCGCGATGCCATGGGCCATGGTGGTCCTCGCCGGTCTGCTGGAGACGGGCTTCGCGGTCAACCTCAAGCTGAGCCACGGCTTCACCAAGCTCTGGCCCACCGTCGCGTTCTGCTGCTTCGCGCTGGGCAGCTTCGGTCTGCTCACCCTCTCGCTGAAGTACCTGCCGGTGGGCAGCGCCTACGCGGTGTGGACCGGGATCGGGGCGGCCGGCACCGCGGTGTACGGCATGGTCTTCCTGGACGAGTCCAGCAGCACCCTGAAGCTGCTCTCGATCAGCCTGGTGATCGCCGGGGTGGTCGGGCTCCAGCTCAGCGGCGGCGGGCACTGACGGCCGCGGCGGCCCGGGCGGTCCGGCCGGCCCTCGCGTCCACCGAGCGAGCCGTGGTGTCGGGATCGCGGGCGGCTCGCTATCGTTCGGGCATGGCCGACTACCACGACGATCTCCGCCTTGCCCACGTCCTCGCCGACTCGGCCGACTCCGTCACCATAGAGCGCTTCAAGGCGCTGGACCTCAAGGTCGAGACCAAGCCCGACCTGACGCCCGTCAGCGACGCCGACAAGGCCGCCGAGGAGCTGGTGCGCAGCGTGCTGCAGCGGGCCCGGCCGCGCGACGCGGTGCTCGGCGAGGAGTACGGCCTGCAGGGCAACGGCCCCCGGCGCTGGGTGGTCGACCCGATCGACGGCACCAAGAACTACGTCCGCGGGGTACCGGTCTGGGCCACCCTGATCGCACTGCTGGAGGAGGGCGTGGACGGCGAGCTGCAGCCGGTGGTCGGCATCGTCTCCGCCCCCGCGCTGAACCGCCGCTGGTGGGCGGCCAAGGGCCTGGGCGCGTACGCCGGCCGCAGCCTGGCCAAGGCGAGCCGGATCTCGGTCTCGGGCGTGGCCGACCTCGGCGACGCCTCGCTCTCCTACTCCTCGCTCACCGGCTGGGAGGAGCGCGGGCGGCTCGACCCGTTCCTGGACCTCACCCGGGCCTGCTGGCGGACCCGGGCGTACGGCGACTTCTGGTCGTACATGATGGTCGCCGAGGGCGCGGTGGACATCGCGGCCGAGCCCGAGCTGAGCCTGTGGGACATGGCCGCGCCGTGCATCGTGGTGCAGGAGGCCGGCGGCCGCTTCACCGGGCTGGACGGCTACGACGGGCCGAACGGCGCGGACGCGGTCGCCAGCAACGGGCTGCTGCACGAGGAGGCGCTGCGCCGGCTGAGCGTGTGAGCCGCTCGTCCGGCCGACTGGTCGCGGGCCCGGGAGCAGCCGTGCTGCTCCCGGGCCCGCAGCTCGTGCGGCCAGCGCTACTTCTGCTTGCGCAGCCCGCGGACGGCCTCCTCCAGGCGGCGGCCGTAGTCGGCGTCGGCCCGGCGGAAGTTGTCGATCGCCCGCTCGACGATGTCGTCGCGGTCGGCCGAGACCTTGGCGATGAAGCCCGCGAGATTGGCGATCAGGCGCTGCTTCTCCTCCTCGGAGAACAGCCGGTAGAGGGTGCCGGCCTGCCCGAAGTCGTCGTCCTCGGCGTGCGCGGGGGCCTCGTGGGTGCCGGTGGCGCCGGCCACCGGGACGGCGGCCCACAGCGGGCGGCCGGTCTGCACCGGGCCGCCGAAGCTGTTGGGCTCGTAGTTCTTGCGGCGGCCGTGGCGGCCGTCGTAGAGGTGGCCGTCGCGGTGGTTGGTGTGCGCCTCGGTGGCGTGCGGGCGGTTCACCGGCAGGTGGTCGGCGTTGATGCCGACGCGGTAGCGGTGGGCGTCCGCGTAGGCGAACAGCCGGCCCTGGAGCATCTTGTCCGGGGACGGGCCGATGCCGGGGACGAAGTGCGCCGGCGAGAAGATCGACTGCTCGACCTCGGCGAACACGTTGTCGGGGTTGCGGTTGAGCTCCAGGCGGCCGATCTCGATCGGCGGGTAGTCGGCGTGCGGCCAGACCTTGGTCAGGTCGAAGGGGTTGAACCGGTAGGCGGCGGCGTCGGCGGCGGGCATGATCTGCACCTGCACGGTCCAGCTCGGGAACTCGCCGCGCTCGATCGACTCGCGCAGGTCCCGCTGGTGGCTGTCCGGGTCCTCACCGGCGAGCGCGTTGGCCTCGGCCTGGGTGAGGTTGCGGATCCCCTGGTCGGTCTTGAAGTGGTACTTGACCCAGAAGTGCTCGCCGGCCTCGTTCTGCCACTGGTAGGTGTGCGAGCCGTAGCCGTTCATGTGCCGCAGCGTGGCCGGGATGCCGCGGTCGCCGAACAGCCAGGTCACCTGGTGGGTGGACTCGGGCGAGAAGCCCCAGAAGTCCCAGACGTTGTCCGCCTCCTGCGAACCGGTGTACGGGTCGCGCTTCTGGGTGTGGATGAAGTCCGGGAACTTGACGGCGTCCTTGATGAAGAAGACCGGCGTGTTGTTGCCGACCAGGTCGTAGTTGCCGTCCTCGGTGTAGAACTTCAGCGCGAAGCCGCGCGGGTCGCGGACCGCGTCCGCGGAGCCCAGGCTGCCCGCCACGGTGGAGAACCGCAGGAAGGTCTCGGTCTGCTTGCCGACCTCGGACAGGAACGCCGCCCTGGTGTACGGCGTCACGTCGGCGGTCACCGTGAAGGTGCCGTACGCGCCCGCGCCGCGGGCGTGCACCACGCGCTCCGGGATGCGCTCGCGGTTGAAGTGCGCGAGCTTCTCGAAGAGGTGCTGGTCCTGGAGGAGCGCGGGGCCGCCCACACCGGCCGTCTCGGTGTTCTGGTTGTCGGCGACGGGCGCGCCGGCCTCCGTGGTGAGGGTGGGCCGCAGGTCGTCCTGGGTGGTCATGGCATGCCTCCGCGTGGTCCGGTCGTGACAGACCAGATCCTAGCTTGGACATTGTCTAAGTCAACACGCACACCAATCCCAGAGGCCACCTACATCACCGGAAGGGGCGCTTTCAGGGGCGCGCGGAACTGCGCCCCTGGGGGTGACCCTGAGCGTCGCCGGGGAGCACCCCAGGGGTACGCCTCAGGCGCTGAGTTCCGCGTTGAGCGCGCCCAGCAGCCGCGCCGCCCGCTCCGCGACCTCCGCGGGCCCGTACTCGCCGGCCCGGCGGCACCAGTTCTCCGCCTGCACCGGCTCACCCCGCCGCAGCGCCAGCAGCGCGAGCCGCAGCGCCGCCCGCCCGTGTCCGGCATCCGCGGCCCGGGTGTACCAGAGCATCGCCTCCGCCTCGGAGTCCTGCCGGGCCAGCAGCAGCCCGAGGTTGAACGCCGCGCTGCGGCTCCCCGCCTCCGCCGCCCGCCGGTACCAGCTCTCGGCGATCTCCAGCGCGCCGCGCTCGGCCGCCCGCACCCCCATCCGGACCTGCGCCCGCCGGTGCCCGGCGTCCGCGGCCACGGCGTACCAGTGCTCGGCCTCGGAATCCGCGTCACCGCGCCGGTCCAGCAGCGAGGCGAGCCGGAACGCGCCCTCCGCGGAACCGCCGACCGCCGACTGGCGGTAGCGCTCCAGCGCCGCCGTCAGGTGGCCGCGCTGCTCCTGGGCGACGGCCAGTTGGAGCGCCGCCTCGCCGTGCCCCTCCGCGGCGGCGCGCGCGTACCACTCATGCGCCTGCTGCTGGTCCCCGCGCCCGGCGTGCAGCACGCCGAGGTTGAACGCGCCGTCCACGCTGCCGGCTTCGGCCGCCTTGGAGAACCAGGGCTCGGCACCGGACTCGTCGCCGCGCTGCAGCAGGATCACCGCCAGCGCGTTGCAGGCCTCGCGGTGCCCCGCGTAGGCGGCACGGCGGTACCACTGCTCGGCCTGCGCCTCACGTCCGGCGCCCGCGCACAGCAGGCCGAGGTTGAACGCGCCGTTGTGGTCGCCCGCCTCCAGTGCCACCCGGTACCAGCGCTCGGCCTCGACCGGCTCGTTGCGGCTCGCGTGCAGCGCGCCGAGCGCGTTGGCCGCGGTGCCGTCACCGGCGTCGGCCGCCTCCTGCCACCACTCGGCGGCGGCGGTCAGGTCACCGGTGTCGCGCAGCAGGAAGCCCAGCGCGCAGGCCGCCCGGGCCTCGCCGTTCTGCGCGGACTGCCGGTACCAGCGCGCGGCCTCCTCGACCAGCGCGGGCTCCTCCTGCGCACGCTCCTCCAGCAGCACGCCGAGCCGCAGCGCGGCCCGGGCGTGGCTGCGCGCGGCGGCGGTGCGGTACCAGGTCTCGGCGGTCTCCTTGTCACCGGCCGCCTCCCGCATCCGGGCCAGCCGGTACGCGGCCTCGCGGTGCCCGGCGTCGGCGGCCGCCTTGAACCAGCGCTCCGCCCGGACGTCGCGCCGATGCTCCATCAGATCGCCCAGCACGTACGCCCCGAGCGGGTGGCCGTGCTCGGCCGCGAAGTGCAGCCAGTACTCGGCGGCCTCCTCCTCGCCCTGGTCGCGCAGTTGCAGACCGAGCGCGTGCGCCGCCGGGGCGCTGCCCGCGACGGCGGCCTGCCGCCACCACTGGGCGGCCTCGGCACGCTGGCCCTGCTGGTGCAGCAGCACGCCCAGGTTGTTGGCGGCGGCCCGCAGTCCGGCCGCCGCGGCCGAACGCAGGTACGGCTCGGCGTCGGCGAGGTCGCCCCGGCGCAGCAGCAGCGCGCCGAGCTGGCTCGCCGCGTTGGCGTCACCGCCGTCGGCGGCCTGCCGGTGCCGGGACTCCAGGGCGGCCTGCTCGCGGGCGGCGAGGGCGCTCTCAAAGCTCGCGGCCTCCGGCTCGACCGCCTCGGGGGCGGCGCTCCGGGCGTACGGGCCGATGGCGTCGACGAGTTGCCGGGCGGAGACGTGCACCAGGCTCTCGGGGCCGTAGCCCTCGGGCCGCGGCGCGGTCTGCACCCCGGTGCGCTGGGCGGGCAGAGCGGTGTGCGTGTCGTCGGGGCTGATCGCCCAGCCCTCGGTGTCCGCCTCGATACCGTGGTGCGGGTCGTCCGCGCCACGGGCGGCGCCGGTCCCCGCTCCTCGCTCGTTCCTGCCGATCAGCTTCATGCCGACTCCCGCTCCCCCAGAGTGCTGCGGCACCCTCCCCCAGCCTTCGGCCGGGGGTACCCCCACCCCAGCCTCCCGACCAGGACGGACCCCCACCCCAGCCTCCCGACCGGGACGGACCCCCACCCCAGCCCACGGCCGGGCGAACCCGACCCACGGCCGGAAGTGGACCCCCGAGGGACGTGTCGGAGCCGACGGCCCGTCAACGGCCGTACTGCGTCCCCCATGTGCTCCATCGTCGCACCACCCGCAACCCGCGTACACCTGCCCCGGACGAATTTGACGGGGCGGAGCCGAAGCCCGGCGAGATTGCTTCAGCGCTTTGTCGATTTCCCGACACTTGTCCCCCACAAACCCCGGTCAGGCATCGTACCGGAGTTGATCACTCATTCGGCCACTCATGACACCCACCTCATGGCGAAGGCCCGGAGGATCTGATCCTCCGGGCCTTCTGCTACTGAGTAGCGGGGACAGGATTTGAACCTGCGACCTCTGGGTTATGAGCCCAGCGAGCTACCGAGCTGCTCCACCCCGCGTCGGTAACTCCACAGTAGCACGGACGCGGGGCAGATCATCAATCGGTTACCGCAGCTCAGGAGCCGGGCGTGGGCGAGGCACTCGGCGCCGCCGACCCGGTCGCACCCGGCGAAGGCGCCGGCGCGGGGCTGCCCCCGCCGCTCGGCTGCGCCGCCGACTGCGCCGCGGCCGCCCGGTTGAGCGCCTCCTGGAGCGCCTTCTGGGCCTCGCCGTACTTGGCCCAGTCACCGCTCTTCAGCGCCGCCTGGCTGTCGTCGTACGCCTTCTGCGCGTCCTGGATCGCCTTGGTCACCGCCGGGTCCGTACCCGGCCCCGGGGTGCTCGGGGTGGCACCCGGGCTCGGGGTGCTCCCCGGGCTGGGCGTGGTGGGTGCGGTCGGGGTGGTCCCCGGTGCGGTCGGCGCCGTCGGCGTGATCGGCGCGCCGCTGGCCGCGTTGCCGAACACCTTGGCGAGCGCCTTCTCCAGGGTGTCCTCCAGCGCCACGTTGTCGTTGCCGTACACCGCGAGGACCTTCTTCAGCACCGGGACCTTGGCGCTGCGGCCGAGCAGGTAGACCGGCTCGACGTTGAGCAGGCCGCCGCCGACCGGGAGGGTCAGCAGGTTGCCGTACTCGATGTCGGAGTCGGTGCCGGTGCGCAGCAGGGTGAGCTGGTTCGCCACGGCCGGGTCCGAGTTGAACTTGGCCTGGGTCAGCTTCGGTCCGAGCGCGCCGGAGCCGCTCGGCACCTTGAGGATCCGGATCTTCCCGTAGTCCGGGCCGGGGTCCGCGCTGACGGCCATGAAGGCGGCCAGGTTGTCCCGGCCGCTGGGCACGAAGCTGGTGGTCAGCGAGAAGCTCGCGGCCGGGGCGTCGGGCATCCGGACGGTCAGGTAGTACGGCGGCTGGACCTCACCGGCGGCGGTGGTCGGGTCGACCGGCACCTGCCAGATGTCGGTGCCGTTGAAGAAGCCGCTGGCGTCGGTCATGTGGTACTGCGAGAGCAGGTCGCGCTGCACCTTGAACAGGTCCTGCGGGTACCGCAGGTGCGGCAGCAGGGTGGCCGGAATGTCGGCCCTCGCCTTGACCGTGCCGGGGAAGGCCTTCATCCAGGTCTTCAGCACCGGGTCGGTGTCGTCCCACTGGTAGAGCGTCACCTCGCCGGTGTAGGCGTCGACGGTGGCCTTCACCGAGTTGCGGATGTAGTTGACCGTGTTGACGGCGGTCAGCGTGCGGCCGCGCTGGTCGGTCAGCGAGTCCTTGGTGACGTCGCCGAGGGTGGTCTTGGAGGAGAACGGGAAGCCGTCCGAGGTGGTGTAGCCGTCCAGCACCCAGACCAGCTTGCCGTCCTGCACCACCGGGTACGGGTCGGCGTCGATCGACAGCCACGGGGCGACCTTCTCCACCCGCTCCTTGGGGGTGCGGTCGTAGATCACCTTGGCGCCGTCGCCGATCGCACCGGAGTAGAGGATCTGCGGCTCGGCGAACTTCACCGCGTACGCGGCCCGGGTGAGCGGGTTGTCCAGCGAGACACCGCTGCCGCCGCTGTACTTGTAGCTGACCGCGGCGCCGGACTCCGAGGTGTAGTCGATCTCGTCCATGTCGGTGCCGGCGACGATCGAGTAGGTGCCGGTCTTCTCGCCGTAGTAGACCCGCTGCTGGTAGTCGCCGAGCGAACCCTGGGTCGGCAGCGAGGACTCGGTGTAGACCGGGTTGCCCAGCGCGTCGACCTGGTTGCCCTTGGCGGCGACCAGGCCGTAGCCGTGGGTGTACTTGAAGTGGTCGTTGATCCAGTTGCGCTGCTGGACCCCGTTCAGGTCGAGTTCGCGCACGCCGACCACGGTGTCCTGGCTGCCGTACCGGTCGACGTCCAGGGTCTTGGGGAACGCGTAGTACTTGCGCAGCGCCTCGTTCTGCTGGAACGTCGGCGAGACCACGTTGGGGTCCAGCAGCCGGATGTCGGCGACCGTCTGGGCGTCCGGCTTCAGCGCGTCGGCGCTGGTGGTGCCCTTGGGGTCGTACTGCTGGGTCCGGCTGTCCGCGATGCCGTACGCCTGCCTGGTGGCGTCGATGTTCTTCTGGATGTACGGCGTCTCCTTGGCCTGCTCGTTCGGCTTGACCTGGAACTGCTGCACGATCGCCGGGTACAGGCCGCCGATCAGCACCGCCGAGAGTGCCATCAGACCGAAGCCGATCAGCGCCGGGGCCCAGGTGCGGCGGACCGGGGTGAGGAAGAACAGCAGTGCGCAGATGATCGCGACGAAGAACAGGATGGTCTTGGCCGGCAGGAACGCGTTGGCGTCCACGTAGCGCAGGCCGGTCCAGCCGTCCACGCCCTTGTACGCACCGGACTTCACCGCCAGCGCGTACCGGTCCAGCCAGTACGCCACCGCCTTCAGCAGCACGAACACGCCGAGCAGCACCGCGAGATGGCCCTGCGCGCCGGCGCTGGCCCGGCGGCCCGGGCCCTGCAGCCGCAGGCCGCCGTACAGGTAGTGCACCAGCAGCGAGGCCAGCAGCGAGACGATCACCGCGCTGAACGCGAAGCCCAGCAGGAACTCGTACCAGGGCAGTTCGAAGGCGTAGAAGGAGACGTCCAGGTGGAACTGGCTGTCCTTCACCCCGAACGCGGTCTCGTTGGTCCACAGCATCCAGGTCCGCCACTGGCCGCTCGCCGCGGCGCCCGCGACCAGGCCGACCAGCAGCGAGACGCCGATCAGCAGCCACTTCCGGTACGGGGCCACGCCCATCCGGTAGCGGTCCAGGCTCTGCTGCTCGACCGACATCGCGGCCAGCGGCGGGCGCAGCCGGTAGGCCAGCCAGAGGTTGGCCCCGACCACCACGGCCATCAGCAGGCCGAAGACGGCGAACAGCCCGGCCTTGGTCCACAGCTGGGAGGTGAAGACGGAGGAGTAGTGGACCGACTTGAACCACAGCCAGTCCGTCCACACGCCGGAGAACAGCACGAAGAGCACGAACAGGGCGGCGAGCACGCCCGCGGTCAGCAGGAGCACCTTGGTGCGACGGGAGGGCGGGCCGACTCTGGCACGGAAGCCCGGGCCGGGGCGATCCGGCATCTGGAATACCAAGGTGGCACCTCTGCTGTTGTGTCGTGGACGTGTGTCGCGGACGTGTGTCGTGGACTTCGTGGTGGGTCGGACTCCAGTGCAACTTAATCGGTCTTTACCGGAGTTCCCACGGTTGGGAACGAGATCGGGCCTTCCCCGGACCCGGCCCCGCGGCCCGGCGGAGCGGCGGTCCCTTCGGCGCATGTGAGGATTGGGGCATGTCCGATGCCCACAACATCCCGTCCGGCACGCCGTCCGAGGCCGCCGGCCTGCCCGCCGCGACCCCGCTCACCCGGGCCGCGCTGGAGATCGACGAGTACGCCGCCACCCTCGGCTGGGACCTCCCGGCCCGGCTGTTCGCCCTGGTGGACACCGCGAAGCTGCGCAAGGCGGACCCCCGGCTGGCCAAGCAGCTCGGCCTGACCGACGGTGACGCCGCCGGTCTGACCCCGGTCGAGCAGGAGGAACTGCCGGCCGGTGCGGCGCTGGACAAGTTCCTCGGCACCATCGCCTGGCCGGACCAGGTGGTCGGCTGCGCGCTGGTGGTCGAGCGGCTGATGCTCCCGCCGGGCGCCGAGCAGACCCGCCCCAAGAACGCCACCGAGGCCGAGCTGGCCGACTGGGTGGCCAACCACCCGGCCCGCCAGGAGGTCCGGATCACCGCGGCGGTGCTGCGCGACGGCTCGCGCGAGATCGCCCTGCGGCTGCGCGAGAAGGACGTCGCCCGTGAGGTGCTGACCGGGCCCGACCTGGTGCCGGGGCTGACCGAGGCTCTGCTGGCGACCTTCTCCTGACCGGCCGCCCGTCCCGCCTCCGCGGGCCCGGCCGGGTCAGCGGGGGCAGGCGGGCAGCGCGTCGTTCTGGCCGGCCCGGACGGAGTCCAGCGCCTTGAGCGCGCCGTCGAGGTTGTCCACCTTGATCAGGGTCAGCCCGCTCGGGGTGCCCTTGACGGCCTCGGCGCAGTTGTCGGCCGGGGTGAAGAAGTACTGGGCGCCCTTGTTCCGGGCGGCGATCAGCTTCATCTGGATGCCGCCGATCGGCCCGACCTTGCCGTCGTCGGCGATGGTCCCGGTGCCGGCCACGAACTTGCCGCCGGTCAGGTCGGTGGGCGTCAGCTTGTCGACGATGCCGAGCGCGAACATCAGGCCGGCGCTCGGGCCGCCGACGTCCTGCAGCCCGATGTCGATCTTGAACGGGTAGGTGTGGTCGATCCCGGGCACGATGCCCACGATCGCCCGGTCGCCGCCCTGCGCCTTCGCCGTGGGGATCGACACGTCGGCCTTTGCGGAGTCCGCCGCGCCGTGCGGGACCACGGTGAAGACGGTGGTCTCACCCGGCTTGTGCTTGGTCACCTGCTCGGCCACCGAGGCCGCGGTGGTCACCGGCGTGCCGTCCACCGCGAGGATCCGGTCCCCGGCGTGCAGCCGGCCCTCGGAGGGCCCGCCCGCCGCCACCGAGGCCACGATCACCTGCGCGCCGACCGGGATGCCGAGCTCCGTGAGGGCGGCGGTCTTCGCGCTGTCCTCGGAGGAGGCGAACTCCTCGGCGTTCTGCTGCTGGGCCTCCTTGTCGGTCTGGCCCTTGGGGTACACGTTGTCGTGCGGCACCACCAGCACGTCGTCGCGCAGCCAGCCGACCACGGCGGAGACCAGGCTGGGCTGGTAGTTGGCCCCGGTCACCTGGACGGTGGTCATGTTGAGGTTCCCGCTGGTCGGGTACGTCTCGTGCCCCGTGATGCTGATCACCGGCTGCCCCGTCCCGTCCTGCACCCCGAGGGTGTTGAAGGTCGGACCCGGGCTCATCTCGGTGTACGGGACCTTCATCACCACTGAGGCGCAGAGCAGGCCTATCAGCAGCAGAGTGGCGGCGAGCATCGTCGCGGAGCGGCGTGGCATGGCTCGACAGTACGGGAAGCCGGTGACCGGGCGCTGCCGGGGCCCGGGCTCAGCGCCCGCCGGGTTCGCGGCCGCCGGCCGTGCTGCGCTCCATCGCGGCGCGGAAGCGCTGGTGCTCGGCGAGCGAGGCGGGATCGGCGGTGGCTCTCGGGGTACGGGCGGCCCACAGGGCCCACAGGGTGCCGAGCAGCAGGGCGACAACGGGAATGATCAACCAGGCGAGCGCAGCCATATCCGTACTCCCAGCTCGTCGTGTCTATGAGCAGATTAGCCGCCCGGGTGGAGAACGGCTGCAGCGCCATCCGGGTTACGGGACCCCCGGAGGCGTCACCGCCACGGGGGATCCCCGGCACCGCCCGTCGGCCGAACGGGTGAGGAACCGGGCGCGCTCAGCAACCGCCGGCGCCGACCCACTCCTCCTCGCCGTCGGCGAAGACCTGGTGCTTCCAGATCGGCACCTCGTGCTTGAGGTCGTCGATCAGCCGGCGGGCCGCCGCGAAGGCCTCGCCGCGGTGCGCGCAGGAGACCGCGACGATCACCGCCTTGTCGGTGATCTCCAGCCGGCCGATCCGGTGCACGGCGGCCAGCGCCCGGACCGGGAAGTCCGCGACGACCTTCTCGGCGACCCGGCGCAGCTCGCGCTCGGCCGTGGGGTGGGCGCTGTACTCCAGCGCGGCGACCGACTTGCCGCCGTCGTGGTCGCGCACCGTCCCGACGAAGACGGTGGTGCCGCCGGCCGCGTCGTCGCCGACCGCCTCGTAGACCTCGTCGAGCGAGAGCGGGGTCTCGCGGATCGCGAGCAGACGGATCGGGTCGTGGTTCTCGGACATGCCCCCAATGATTGCCCATCGCCGCCGCGGGAGAGCAAGAGTCTTCCGCATTACGATTCGACAATTTCGCATCGTGACAATGCCGAGGTCCGGACGGGTAGGAGCAGGCACGGGCCGGTGCGGGCAGGTACGGGCCGGTGCAGGTACGGGCCGGTGCAGGTACGGATCCGCCGGCCCGGCCGGCGGCCCGGTCTCAGAACCGGCGCCGCTTGCGGGCCCGGCGCACCAGCGCCGCGGTACCGACCAGGGCGACCGTGGCCCCCGCCGCGCCCAGGCTGGTCGCCGCCTCCTTGCCGCCCAGCCGGCGTCCGGCCACCGCGTGCTTCCCGGAGACCTGCGCGAGCAGCTCGGCCAGCACCTCCTCATTGGTGAAGCCCGGCCGCCAGCCCGCCTCGTGCAGCCGGCTGCCGGAGACCACCCACGGGTACATGGTGTACGCCAGGTCCCCGGCCGGGGCCGGGGTCAGGCCCAGGCGGTGCAGCCGGGCCGCGGTGCCCAGCGCCAGCGCGGCCGGCAACTCCATCCGGCGGATGCCGGAGAGCTTCTCGACGTCCTCCTGCTCCAGCCAGCCGTCGCAGCCGACCGTCACCTCGCCCTCGACCAGGCCGAGCGCCGCGTACTCCAGCGCCGACGCCAGGTCGTCCACGTGGCAGAACTGCCAGCACGGCCGGGACCCGGCCACCACCAGCAGCCTGGGTGCCTCGAAGTGCCTGGTCAGCACGGTGTCGATGCCGGGGCCGACCACCACGGCCGGGCGCAGCACCGTCACCTGCAGGCCCGGGTGGGCGCGCGGTGCCCGGCGGGCCAGCCGCTCGATCTCCAGCAGGTCGCCGACCAGCGAGGCCTCCTCGGTGGCCCGCAGTTCGGAGTCCTCGGCCAGCGGCACCTCGTTGTCCGGCAGCGCGCCGTAGACCATCGCCGAGGTGCACAGCACCACCCGGTGCACACCGGCGGCCGCAGCGGCGGTCACCACCGTCTGCGCGCCCCGCACGTTGTACGCACTCCGGGCGCGCGGGTCCGACTCCATGCCGAGGTCCATCGCCAGGTGGACCACCACGTCGACGCCGGCCAGCCGTTCGGCCACCGCCGGGTCGCGGATGTCCAGCACCCGCCACTGGGCGCCGGGCACCTCGCCGCGCCGGTCGTCGACGGCGAGCACCTTGCGGACCGCGGGCGAGGCCACCAGGCGCGCGGCGACCCGCTCACCGAGCACCCCGGCCGCGCCGGTGACCGCCACGGTGAGCGGCCGGCCGCCGTAGGCTGGAGGCGGCGAACCCGTGGTGACAGGGGCGTCCTCATCTCCGGTCAGCCCAGAGCGAACGTCCGAAGGCGGGGAACTCACCGACCATCCTCCACGGTTAGCTTATGTGCGTACGTACGAGTGTCACGTACGGTCCATCCTGCCCGAGGCGCGGGTCCAGCGGTGCACCCGGCGCGGTCGGGCCGCCAGACCGTTGTCCCGCCCGCCGCCGCGGGCGCGCCGCCTCCCCCGCCACACCACCTGCGTGACGGCCGACCAGATCGAGGACCCCGTGAGCGACCTCCCCTTCGGATTCTCCACCCCGCCCGAGGAGCCCGAGGACGGCAAGGGCAAGCCCGGACAGAGCGGCCAGGACAAGGACAGGAGCGGCCAGGACGAGGGCGCCTCGAAGGATCCGGGCACCCCCGGCGCCTCGGGCACCTCTCCGGAAGGTACCCCGCCGCAGCAGCCCTTCGGCTTCGGTCCGGGCAATCCGCTGGGCGCGTTGTTCGGCATGGGCGCCCCCGGAGGCCCCGGCGGCCCCGCCGGGGACAACCCCTTCGGTGCGATGCTCGGCAACCTCAACCCGGGCGACCTGGGCGCGGCGTTCCAGCAGCTCGGCCAGATGCTCTCGTTCGAGGGCGGCCCGGTGAACTGGGACCTCGCCAAGGACATCGCCCGGCAGACCGTCGTCGCCGAGCAGCCCGAGGGCCGCTCGAAGGACCGCTCGGTCAGCGCCACCGAGCGCACCGCGGTCGCCGACGCCGTCCGGCTGGCCGAGCTCTGGCTGGACTCCGCCACCGAGTTCCCCTCCGGCGCGAACACCGCCGTGGCGTGGAGCCGGGCCGAGTGGATCGAGGCCACCCTGCCGGTCTGGAAGGACCTGGTGGACCCGGTCGCCGAGCGGGTCGGCAACGCGATGGGCGGCGTGCTGCCCGCCGAGATGCAGGCGATGGCCGGTCCGCTGATGGGCGTGATGCGCTCGATGGGCGGCGCGATGTTCGGCACCCAGATCGGCCAGGCGCTCGGCGCGCTCGCCGCCGAGGTGCTCGGCTCCACCGACGTCGGCCTGCCGCTCGCGCCGGCCGGGAAGGCCGCGCTGCTGCCGCAGAACATCGCCGAGTTCGGCGAGGGCCTGAGCGTGCCCGCCGAGGAGGTCCGGCTGTACCTGGCCCTGCGGGAGGCCGCCCACCAGCGGCTGTTCGCCCACGTGCCGTGGCTGCGGGCGCACCTGTTCGGCGCCGTCGAGGCGTACGCCCGCGGTATCAAGGTCGACAGCTCCCGGATGGAGGAGCTGGTCGGCGAGCTCGACCCGAGCAACCCCGAGGCGCTCCAGGAGGCGCTGGCCGGCGGTCTGCTGCAGCCCGAGGACACCCCCGAGCAGAAGGCGGCGCTGGCCCGGCTGGAGACCGCGCTCGCGCTGGTCGAGGGCTGGGTCGACGCGGTGGTGCACGCCGCCGCCGAGCCGCACCTGCCGCAGTCCGGCGCGCTCCGCGAGACCCTGCGCCGCCGCCGCGCCACCGGCGGCCCGGCCGAGCAGACCTTCGCCACCCTGGTCGGCCTGGAGCTGCGCCCGCGCCGGCTCCGGGACGCCTCCCGGCTGTGGGCCTCGCTGGCCGACGCCCGCGGCATCGACGGCCGCGACGCCCTGTGGAGCCACCCCGACATGCTGCCGACCGCGGCCGACCTGGACGACCCGGACGGCTTCGTGCACCGCCCCGCCGGCGACGGTCTGGAGGGCGGCATCGACTTCGACGCCTTCGACAAGCTGCTCGGTGACGCCGCCAGGGGCAAGGACTCCGCGGACGGCACCGGCACGCCCCGGGAGCGCGGCGCCGACGGCGGGCCGGCCACCGACGGCGGGTCCGACACCGACGACCGCAGCGAAGGCGACCGCAACGACGGCGAGGGCCCGAAGGCATGACGACCGCGCACACCGGCGCCGGGCCCGACACCTCGGCGGCGCTGCACGCGGACGCCGTCCGCGCCCTCGCCGCCTGGGCCGCCGAGGGCCCGGACCAGCGGCAGCTCCGCCAGGACTACCTCGACCACCTCGCCGCCCACCCGGACGGCCTGTGGCGGGACTGCCTCCCGGCACACATCACCGCCAGCGCGGTCGTGGTGGACCCGGCCGCCCGCCGGGTCCTGCTCACCCTGCACCCCAAGGTCGGCCGCTGGCTCCAGATGGGCGGCCACTGCGAGCCGGGCGACCCGGACCTCGCGTCGGCGGCACTGCGCGAGGCCACCGAGGAGTCCGGCATCCCCGACCTGGAACTGCTCGCCCCCGACGGCGGTCCGGCGCCGGTCAAGCTCGACCGGCACCAGGTCCGCTGCTCCGGCAAGGACCGGCCGGAGAACACCCACCTCGACGTCCAGTACGTGGCCCTCGCACCGGCCGGGGCCACCGCCCTGATCAGCGAGGAGTCGCTGGACCTGCGCTGGTTCGGCTACGACGAGCTGCCCGAGCTTACGGACTCCTCCGTCCGCGAGCTGGTCGCCATCGCCCGGCGGCTCACCGGCTGACCTGCCGATCCGACTGTTGGCCGGGGCCCGGCGGTCCGCCGCCGGGCCCCGGCCATCGGTGGTCCTGGGGCGCGTTGACAGAGTCCCGCCGGGGACGGCGCAGCCGCGGGCCGGAGGCCGGGCGGTCGCTCAGCCGCAGATCTCGTGGGATCCGGCCGGGTCGTCGGCGTCGTCCCCGGGCCGGCCGGGGCCGGTCCGGGCGCCCGGGATGTGCGGCAGCCGGGCGGCCGAGGCGACGCCCTCCAGATAGCCGCGGGCCCGTTCGGTCCGCGGGTAGCTCTCCAGCAGCGCCCAGAATCGCGGGCCGTGGTCGGGCACCAGCAGGTGCGCGAGCTCGTGCAGCAGCACGTAGTCGACGACGTACTCGGGCATGCCCTGCAGGCGGTGGGAGAGCCTGATCGTGCGCTCGCTCGGGGTGCAGGACCCCCAGCGGGAGTTCTGGTTGGTCACCCAGCGGACCTGGCCGGGCACCGCGCGGCCGTCCAGGTACGCCCGGGACAGCTCGGCCGCCCGGCGCTCCAGCGCGTCGTCGCCGAGCGCGCGGCGGCTCTCCTGCGCGGCCAGCCGGTCCAGCATCTGGGCCACCCAGCGCTGCTCCTCGGCGTGCGACATCCGGGCCGGGATCAGCACGATCGTCCGGTCGCCCTCGCGGTAGGCCGAGACGGTACGGCTGCGGCGGGCGCTGCGGCGGACCTCGACCTCGGGGCGGTGCGCGGGTGACGGCTGGGTACGGGACCCGCCCGCCTCGCCCCTGGGGACGGCGCTCGGGGCGGTCGACGGGCCGGTGGCCCTCTCGGCGGCTGGCCGGCCGCGCGCGCCTGGCGCCGCGACCCCTGCCCCGGAGGCCGGCCGCGCACGCCGACGCGACGCCGACCGCTGGGAATCCCGTTCGGCTGTCACGGCACAGGACGTTACCTGGTGGCACTGACAGAAGTCCGCTGTCGCGGCCGGAACCGGGGAGAACCGCCGGGGGCGAGCGGGAGAAAGTTATCCACAGGCTGTGCATGCAGCTTGTCCGACGATAGGCCAGGGCCTGTGGACAACCGGATTCACGGCCTCCACGAGGTCGGGCATGCTGCTCCCACCAGGGCGGCCGGCCCTGGTGTACGACGGCCCTGGAGGCAGCCATGCGTCCGATGCTCAAGCCTGCCCTGCCCCGGCTCTGGCGTGACCGGGAGACCCTGCAGTTCGGCGCGGTCCGCCGGCACGCCCGGGTGGTCGAGTCCGTCGACCGCGCGGTGGCGGCCTTCCTGGAGCTGATCGACGGCAGCCGGGACAGCCCCACCCTGCTCGCCGCCGGGGAGCGGCTCGGCCTCGACCGCGACTACTGCAACGCCATGCTGGACTCCCTGGCCCGCAGCGAGCTGCTGGACGACGCGGACGCGCTCCAACAGGCGCTCGGGCGCCATCCCCGCCCCCGCCAGGAGTTGCTGGGCCCGGACCTGGCCTCGCTCTCCCTGGTCCACCCGGAGCCGGGCGAGGCCGCCGAGGTGCTGCAGGGGCGGGTGCTGGCCAGGGTCGAGGTGCGCGGGGCCGGCCGGGTCGGCTCCGCCGTCGCGGCCGTCCTGGCGGCCGGCGGGATCGGTGCGGTCACCGTGGCCGACCGCGGCCGGGTGTCGGCCCGGGACTGCTCCCCGGCCGGCTTCCCGCCGACCGAGGTCGGACGGCTGCGCGCGACGGCCGCCCGGGAGGTGGTGCACCGGGCCGGCGGCGCGGCGGCGGCCGACCGGCAGCGGCACCGGCGGCCGGGTGCCGAACCACCCGGCCCGCCGACGCTGGTGGTGCTCGCACCCCGCAGCGGCGGCGGTGCCTTCACCGGCCTGGCCACCGAGGCGCGGGAGCTGATGCGCTCCGGCCGCCCGCACCTCTACGTCGGCGTCCTGGAGCACCTGGGCGTGGTCGGGCCGCTGGTCGTACCCGGCGCCTCCGCGTGCGGCAGCTGCGCGACCCTGGCCCGGACGGACGAGGACGAGGCCTGGCCGAGACTGCTCGCCCAGCTCGCGGACGACGGCCCGGGCCGCGCCCGCAGCCCGGCCTGTGACAGCGCGCTGGCCACCACGGTCGCCGGGCTGGCCGCCCTGCACGTGGAGCTCTACCTGGACGGGGTGCTGCCGCCGAGCGTCGACGGCTGGTGCGAGATCTCGGCGGCCGACGGCATGGTCAGACGGCTGCGGCTGCCCGGCCACCCCGACTGCGGCTGCCGCTGGCAGTCGGTCCCGCTGGCCCGCCCCGGGCCGGCCGAGACCGTACGGGGAGGGTGAGGCGGTACGGCGAGGCCCGACCAGAGCTCTCGAGCTCTCGAGCCCCCGCCGCCCGGCAGCGCGGCAACCCGGCGGCCTGTCGACCCCAGCAGCGCCGCTACCCGGCTGCCCTGTGCGTCGAGCGGCGACCCGACAGCCACCGGGCGGGCACCCTCGCCGACCTCACGCCACCGGGTCGGCGCACTCCTGGTCCTCCACGCCCCGATCCGCAACCACCCGACGGCGCATCCGCCCCGAGCATGCGCCTGCCGTCCACCGCCCGCGCCCGCCCGCGACGTCGGCGACGCGGTCACCTCGGCCCGCCGCCCACCGAACACCCTCCACCGCCGACCATCCCGCCGCCGATCCCACCGCTGATCCCTCCGCCGATCCCGCCGACGGCCCGCGGGTTGGATCGGCAGGCCGAACGGCAGTCCGGATTTTCCGTCGGCCGCAGAAGGACGAGCGGGCACAATGGCCTGGTGACCACGGCCCCGTGGTGCGCCGCGCCACACCGTGGGCGGCGGCGACGGCACGGGGCGTACCAAGAGGGAGGCCCGGGTTGAGCGATCTTCCGCGCAAGGCAGTGACCCGCACGGCGCGGCTTGCCGCCCTGCCGCTCGGCATTGCCGGCCGGGCCACTCTCGGGCTGGGCAGGCGGATCGGCGGGCGCCCGGCCGAGGAGGTGACCGCCGAACTCCAGCAGGCCACCGCCGACCAGCTGTTCAAGGTGCTCGGGGAGCTCAAGGGCGGCGCGATGAAGTTCGGTCAGGCGCTCTCGGTCTTCGAGGCCGCGCTGCCCGAGGAGGTCGCGGGGCCATACCGGGCGGCCCTGACGAAGCTTCAGGAGGCCGCTCCCCCGATGCCCGCGGCCAAGGTGCACGCGGCGCTCGCGGAGCGGCTGGGCCCGCAGTGGCGCAAGCAGTTCCGCAGCTTCGAGGACCGGCCGGCCGCGGCCGCGTCGATCGGCCAGGTCCACCGGGCGGTCTGGCACGACGGGCGGAAGGTCGCGGTCAAGGTCCAGTACCCGGGCGCCGGGGACGCGCTGCTCGCCGACCTCGGCCAGCTCAGCCGGGTGGCCTGGCTGATCGGCCCGCTGATCCCCGGCCTGGACGTCAAGCCGCTGATCTCCGAGCTGCGCGCCCGCGTGGCCGAGGAGTTGGACTACCAACTGGAGGCCGAGGCCCAGCGCCGGCACGCGGAGGTGTTCGCCGATGATCCGGACATCCTGGTGCCCGGCGTGGTCGCGCAGGCCGACCAGATCCTGATCACCGAGTGGATGGACGGCACCCCGCTGGCCGAGGTCATCGCCAAGGGCACCCAGGAGGAGCGCGACCGGGCGGGCCGGCTGCTGGCCCGTTTCCTGTTCGCCGGGCCGTCCAGGACCGGGTTGCTGCACGCCGACCCGCACCCGGGCAACTTCCGGCTGCTCAAGGACGACGGGCCGATCGAACGGTGGCGGCTCGGGGTGCTCGACTTCGGCACGGTCGACCGGCTGCCCGGCGGCCTGCCGACCCCGATCGGCGACTCGCTGCGGATGGCACTCGCCGGTGACGCGGCCGGGGTGCTGGAGATGCTCCGGGAGGAGGGTTTCGTCAAGCCCTCGGTCGAGTTGGACCCGGACGCGGTGCTCGACTACCTGCTGCCGATCATCGAGCCCGCCGCGGTGGACACCTTCCACTTCACCCGGAACTGGATGCGTGCCCAGGCCGCCCGGATCGCCGATCCGCGTTCGCCCGCCTACAACCTCGGCAAGCAGCTCAACCTGCCCCCCGCCTACCTGCTGATCCACCGAGTCACGCTGAGCACCATCGGGGTGCTCTGCCAGCTGGGCGCCAACGCGCCGTTCCGGGAGGAGATGCTGACCTGGCTGCCGGGCTTCGCCGGGAAGTCGACAACCGCCTGACGGCCCGGCCCGGACATCCTCCGGCCCGACCAACGGCGATGGCCGCTCCCCCTGCGCGGGGAGCGGCCATCGCCGTCTGTAGTGCTGGTCCCGTCGGCGCCCGCCCCACCCGCACCGACCCACCGCACCGTTCCACCGCACCGACCCTGGCGGCCGCTGGTCGTGCGGGTGGTGGTGCTGGTGTCGGACAGTGCTGGCGTTGGACGGTGCCGGTGGTGCTGGTGGTGCCGGCGGCGGGCGGTGCCCGTGGCCGGCGGTGTCACCGCCGGCCGTCGGGGCTACCGGTGACCGGCCGTCACATCAGCGCGACGGCAAGCGCCCGGCGGGCGCGCAACGAGGCCCGCTCGGCCTTCCGGACGAGCTTCGCCGCCCGGTGGGCCCGCAGGGCCATGCGTTGGTGTTCGGCCTCTTGCAGGCGTTCCTGCATATGGGCTCGGGCCAGGGATTCCTGGAGAAGATGCATTTCGAGGGTCCTGTTCTGGATCTGAAGTTCGGTGGCCCGTTCGGCGCGGGCGGTCATGTCGATGGCGTTGGTGGTCATGTGGTGGTCCTGCTTGTGATGCGTCGTCGGAAAGTGGCTGGCTGCTGCGGCATCCGCCTTGGCGGCGGCGAGGCGTACGGACAGGCGCAGTGCGCGGTCCGTCGGGGGCTGCTCTCCCCGTCGGATCACGGCTGAGCGTGCGGTGGTCGTACCGGCGGGGTTCACGCCATGACCTCGGTCTTGCGCGGACGGCCACGCGGCCGCTTCCGGGCCACGACCACACCCTGGACGAAGAGCTCGCCGCCCCAGACGCCCCACGGCTCGCGGCGCTCCAGCGCACCGGTCAGGCAGGCCGCCTTGACCGGGCAGGTGCCACAGAGCGACTTGGCGTACTCGACGTCGGCCGGCGTCTCCGCGAAGAAGACCTCCGGGTCGAAGGAGCGGCAGGGGACGGGCACGCCGAGGGCGTCGGCCTCGTCGATCGCGGTGAGCTGCATAAGAGAAACCTCCGGGGGGTCGGCCTGGTCGGCCTTGACGGTCTTGTCGGTCGGTACGGACGGGAGTGGCGGCGGTGTGATGACCGTGGACACGTGGTCTTCCTCGTCTTTTCGCTGTGGGTCCGGCTCAGCTGGCTGGTCGGGCTGGCCGGAGGCCCCGGAGGGCCTGGGTGGTCTTTCGTACCGGACAAAACAGAAGGGCCGCGGATCCCGGTGAAGGATTCCGCGGCCCTGGAGGCTCGACCTGAGGGTTGCTCAGGTTCGTTCTCTCCAGGGTTCAGGCCCGCGGAAGGCCTGCATCCGGATGGCCGAGGCGCCATTGATGGCGGCCTTGACCTGGTCGATCTGCTGCTCGTCCTGCTTCTTGGTGGCTCCGGCACCGATGACCTGCAGATAGCCGCCATGCTTCGCTGCTGCTACTGCCGCCTTCGGTGCCTGGGTCGGTCGCTCATCGCGCAGCCCGAGGCCGCCGGCGAACGTCGCCCAGTCACGGGACAGACCCGTCTCGACGGAGATGCCCGCAGTGTCGCCCAGGCCACTGACAGTGAGACCACTGACAGCGGAACCCGCGGCAACGCAGACACCGGTGGCGTCGAGACCCAGACCGCCACCGGCAAGCACGACCACGTCACGCACCTGCGTGGCGCTGGTCGAGAAGCCGGGAGTGCCGAACGAAGAGACGGCACCCGGAGGCATGGCGATAACGGTCTGGCCAGTCATTTTGGTGATCATCATGGTGGTTTCCACTGTCTTCGCCTCCTCTCGGCGTCTCGCGGTGCCCAGTCCCCCGGGCCCCGATGTTCGGATGTTGGTCAGGTCAAGCAGGTATTGCCACATGCGGAAGGAGGCCCTTCCACCAGCGGCTTGCGATCTCGTCCCCTTGACCGCTCCGGCAGGCTATTGCGCTCCATGCACGGGGCGCAAACTATTTTCCCGGCGAGTTTTCCGGTCGGCCGGGCGGCCGCCCTTCGAGCGGCTCAGGCCGGCTCGTCCGTCTCCCCGTCGGGCTCGGGCCCGGGCTCCTCCACGGGCTCGCCCGCAGGCTGCTCCGCGGAGTCCTCCCACGGATCCTCCCCCGCACACAACGAGAGCACGGCGGCCCCGTACTTGTCCAGCTTCATGGCGCCGACCCCGGAGATCATCGCGAGTTCGCGCTCGCCCGCGGGCACGTCCTCGGCGATCGCCATCAGGGTCGCGTCGGTGAAGACCACGTACGCCGGCACCGCCTGCAGCTTGGCCTGCCGGGCCCGCCACTCGCGCAGGCGCTCGAACAGCGCCTCGTCCATCGACGAGGGGCAGCTCTCGCACCGGCGGAGCTTGCGCTCCACCGCCTCGGTCAGCGTGCGGTCGCAGACCCGGCACTTGACCGGACCGCGGGCCCGGCGCGCGGCCGAGCCGGACCCGCCCTGCTCGACCCCGCCGCGCCCGCCGCGGGAGCGCGGGCCGGCCGAGCCCGAGCCGGGGCGAAGCCCGTCCAGGAAGCGCGTCGGCTTGCGGCTCGCGCGCCCCCCGGGGGAGCGCGAGAGCGCCCAGGAGAGCGACAGGTGGGCGCGGGCGCGGGTGACGCCGACGTACAGCAGCCGGCGCTCCTCCTCGACCTGCTCGTCGGTCTTGGCGTAGATGATCGGCAGGGTGCCCTCGGTCAGGCCGACCAGGAACACCGCGTCCCACTCCAGGCCCTTGGCGGCGTGCAGCGAGGCCAGCGTGACGCCCTCGACGGCGGGGGCGTGCTGGGCGGCCGCGCGGGCGTCCAGCTCCGCCACGTACGCCGCCAGGTCGGCCCGCTCACCGGACGCCCGGCGGCCCGCCTCGAACTCCTCGGCCAGCCGCACCAGCGCGGCCAGCGACTCCCAGCGCTCGCGCACCGCGCCGGAGCCGGCCGGCGGGTTGGCGCCGAAGCCCCGGGTGGCGAGCACCGCGCGCACCTGCGCGGCGAGGTCGGGGGCGTCCGCCGTGAGCGGGTCGTCGGCGGCCCGGGCGGCGCCCTTGAGCAGCACCCCGGCCTCCCGCACCTCGGGCCGCTCGAAGAACCGCTCGGCGCCCTTGAGCTGGTACGAGATGCCCAGATCGGCGAGGGCCTGCTCGTAGACCTCGGACTGGCCGTTGGTCCGGAACAGCACCGCGATCTCGCTGGCCCGCACGCCCTGCGCCATCAGCTCCCTGACCCGCTGCGCGGTGGTCTCGGCCTCGGTCGGCTCGTCGGCGTACTCGGCGTAGACCGGCTCGGGGCCGGCCTCGCGCTGGGAGACCAGCTCCAGCCGGTGCTGGGCGGCCTGGCCGCGGGCCTGCGAGAGCAGCCCGTTGGCGAGGTGGACCACCTGCGGGGTGGAGCGGTAGTCCCGGACCAGCTTGACCACGGTCGCCTCGGGGTGGCGGTGGCGGAAGTTCAGCAGGAAGTCGGGGGTCGCGCCGGTGAAGGAGTAGATGGTCTGGCTGGCGTCGCCGACCACGCACAGGCTGGCGCCGCCGCCGGTCCACTGGTCGAGCAGCCGCTGCTGGAGCGGCGAGACGTCCTGGTACTCGTCGACGGTGAAGTGCCGGTACTGGGCGCGGACCCGCTCGCCGATCTCCGGCCGGTCCTCCAGGATCGCGGCGGTGAGCAGCAGCACGTCCTCGAAGTCGATCACGCCGCGGTCGCGCTTGGTCTGCTCGTAGGTTGCGTAGACCCGGGCGATCTCGGCCGGGTCGCGCGGGGCGTCGCGCCCGGTCTTGAGCACGGCGGCCGGGTAGTCGTCCGGCACGATCTGGGTGACCTTGGCCCACTCGATCTCGGCGGTGAGGTCGCGCAGCTCGGTGCGCTGGACCCGCAGGCCGCTGCGGCCGGCCGCCTCGGCGACCAGCTGGACCTTGCGCTCCAGCAGCCGGGGCACCTCGCCGCCGACCGCGCGCGGCCAGAAGTACTGGAGCTGGCGCAGGGCGGCCGAGTGGAAGGTGCGGGCCTGGACGCCCTCGGCACCGAGCTGGCGGAGCCGGCCGCGCATCTCGCCGGCCGCGCGCGCGGTGAAGGTCACCGCGAGCACCTGCTGGGGCTGGTAGACGCCGCTGCGCACGCCGTAGGCGATCCGGTGGGTGATGGCCCTGGTCTTGCCGGTCCCGGCGCCGGCGAGCACGCAGACGGGCCCGTGCAGGGCGGTGGCGACCGCGCGCTGCTCGGGGTCGAGACCGGCCAGCACGGCGTCGGCGCCGGGCGGCGTCGCGCCGCCGGGGCCGTAGGCGTCGTACCGGCCGAGGTCACCCAAGAGCTCTTCCTGCATGCGGTCCATCCTCTCAGCCCGGCGGGCCCGGCCGACGGGTCCCGACATCCTGACAGGCTCTGCCGACAGTCTGCCCGGGATTGTCCACAGCTCGACCGCAATGGTCAGACCATCACCACGGCCCCCGGCGCGTGCGCGGAATCACACGCCGGGGCGGCCGTGGAATGGCCGGGGCGCGCCGCGCGTTCAATCCGGCGACCGTACGCCCACCCGACCCGAGGGAGCTCCAGCCATGTCCGGCAGCGTCACGATGTACAGCACGACCTGGTGCGGCTACTGCAACCGCCTCAAGAGCCAGCTGGACCGCGAGGGCATCGGCTACACCGTCATCAACATCGAGGAGGACCCGGACTCGGCGACCTTCGTCGAGTCGGTGAACGGCGGCAACCAGGTGGTCCCGACCGTGCTGGTGGTGCCGGCCGGCGGTGGCGACCAGGTCGTGATGACCAACCCGAGCCTGCGTCAGGTCCAGGCCGCGCTGGCCGGCTGAGCCCCACCGCGCCGCCCGGCGGCCGGCAATCCCGGCATCCCGGGCGGGATCCCGCGGCCCCGCACCGGCCCGCCGTCGGCGGGGTGCGGGGCCGCGGCGGCTCGACGGCCAGCCCGGCGGCGGGTTCAGGCGTCGGCGGGTGCGGGGCGTCGGCGGACCCGGGGCGTCGGCGGGTGCGGGGCGTCGGCGGGTCAGCGCGGAACCGGCGGCCGGCCGGCCGCCTCGCCGAGGCCGTACAGCAGGCGGCAGCGGTCCGCCGCGTAGCGGGTCTCGATCACCCGGACCGGGCCGCGCCGGTCCGAACTGACCCGGGTCTGCACCAGCAGCGGCACCCCGGGGCCGATCTCGAACCAGGCCGCCTCGGCGGGCCCGGGCATCCGGGCCACCAGGTGGTCCACCCCGCCGGTCTCGGTGCGGTCGATGGCGGCGAGCGCCGTCTCGTCCCCGCCGGGCACCGGCTCGGGCTCCATCAGCGCGGTGCCGGCGGCGAGCCCGGCGCGGTAGTGGCTCTCCTCGATGGAGAACGGCTCGCGGTCCGTCATCCGCAGCTGACGGCGCACCACCACCGCCTCGCCGGGGACCAGCCCGAGCCAGCCGGCGATGTCCGCCCGGGCCCGGACGATGAGCATCTCGAAGTCGACGGTCAGCCGGCGCCCGGTCTCCCGGGCCTCCTTCGCGTAGACCTCCGAGGGGGCCGCCAGCGAGTCCCGCTGGCCGGGGACGCGCGCGGGCGCGTACGCGCGGTGGTCCAGCAGGGGCTGCTGCTTCAGGTAGGTGCCCTTGCCCTGGAGCCTGACCAGCCGCCCCTCGTTGACCAGCAGGTCGACCGCCAGCCGGACGGTGTTCCTGGCCACGCCGTAGTGGTGCTCCAGCTCGCTCTCGACCGGGAGCTGGGCGCCGCCCTGCCATTCGCCCGCCTCGATCCGGCGGCGCAGGTCGGCCGCGAGACGCTGGTACTTGGGAGACGGCACGCCGCCGCGAGGGATTGTCACCCGAGTGAATGTAGCCATTCGGCTTGCGCCATTTCAGCGAAACCCGCCAATATTGGCCAGGCCCGGGGATTCCGAGGCCGATCCCGGCCGGATCGATCGCAGTCGAATTCTTCCCATCACGCGCACCCCGGGGGCGGACCATGCCCGTCAGCAGTACCCCGCAGCGGCGGAACGCCCGCCACCTCGAGCAGCACCCGACCGACTCCTCCGGCGCGGCCGGACGGCCCGGCCGCGCGTTGTCCGCGGCCGAGCGCGGCTCCTGGTCGGCGACGGCCAGCTTCCCCCCGCAGCCGCGGAACGTCGCGCTGGCCCGCCGGCTGACCCGTACCGCGCTGGCCGCCTGGGGCGTTCCCGAGCTGGCGGACAGCGCCGAACTGGTCGTCTCCGAGCTGGTCACCAACTCGGTGCGGTACGGGCGCGGGGCGGTCTCCCTCACGCTGGTGCTGACCGACGGCGCGCTGCAGATCTCGGTCGCCGACTTCGGGCGCGGCCTGCCCCGGGTCCGCCGGGCCGGTGACGACGAGCCCACCGGCCGTGGCCTGAGCATCGTCACGGCGATCAGCGCGCGCTGGCTGGTGACCACGCGGCTGACCGGAAAGACCGTCAGCTGCTGGCTGGACCGGTAGGACCGGACGGTTCGGGCACACTCGGACCGGGCCTCTCGGCGACGGCCGGAAAGTGATTGCGCGCCGAACGCAAGGGGCGCGCGGAGAATCCGCGCGCCCCTTTTCGCAACCATTCACGGCCGCCCGCCGTATTCACGGCCGGACCTCGGCCCGTGGCCGAATGCCTGCCGAAATGTTTCGAACCCCATTCGACCCCGTTTTCGATACGTTCCGGGGCCGCTGCCGCTCCGGGGCCACACCCGCTGCCGTTCCGGGGCCGCTGCCGGCTGCTACCAGCGGGCCGCGGAGGGCAGCGGTTCGCCGTACCAGAGCTCGACCAGGTGCCGGGCGATGGAGATCCCGGACGGCGGCAGGATCTCGCCCGCCGCCATCCCGGCCCGGAGCTCCTCGCGGGAGAACCAGCGGGCCTCCGCCAGCTCCTCGCCGTCCACCGTGATCCCGGTGCCGGACGGGTCGGCGGTGCCCATGAACCCGAGCATCAGGCTGGACGGGAACGGCCAGGGCTGGCTGGCCACGTACCGGACCTCGCCGACCTTGACCCCGGCCTCCTCCAGCACCTCCCGGGCGACCGCCTGCTCCAGCGACTCGCCCGGCTCGACGAAGCCGGCCAGGGTGGACCAGCGGCCCTCCGGCCAGAGCGCCTGGCGGCCCAGCAGGCAGCGGTCCTCGCCGTCGGTGATCAGCATGATCACGGCGGGGTCGGTCCGCGGGTAGTGCTCCGCCGCGCAGGAGGTGCAGCGGCGGACGTGCCCGGCCCCGGCCTTCTCGGTCGGGTGCCCGCAGCGGGAGCAGAAGCTGTGCAGCCGGTGCCAGTGCTCCAGCGCCACCGCGTGCACCAGCAGACCGGCGTCCCGGTCGGTCAGGCTCGCGCCGACCTCGCGCAGTCCGGCCGGCCGGGCGTCGCCGTCCAGCCGGCCGGGCAGGCTGTCGACGGCCAGCGCGAAGTAGGACACCCCGGCGTCGTCGGTGCCGAGGAAGTAGCGGTCCCCGGTCTGCGGCGCCTCGAAGGAGGGCAGCAGGACCAGTTCGCAGCCGTCCTCGGTGTCGACCACGAAGGCCTCGCCGGCGGAGATCGGCAGCACCTGGGTGCTGGGGTGGCTCCACGCGGCGGCCAGCCACGGCTCGTCGAAGCGGTGGTGCGCGGCCCGGTCGACCCCGGCGCGGGCCAGCGCCAGGTGCTTGGTGTCGGGCACGTCAGGCACGCTGCTCAAGTCGGCTCTTCCCGTTCGGATCATCAGGAGCGGTCATCTTCGGTCTGTCTGCGCGGCCGGGCGCGGCCGGCCGGGAGCAGGGCTGCGGCCCGGGACCGGCCTCGACGGCGGTCCCGGCCGGGGAGCCGCTCACGCCTGCGGCCAGGTCTCGGCGAGGTCGCCCCACAGGTACGCGGCGGCCTCGACGCCCTTGCGCAGCAGGTCGAGCTCCACCTTCTCGTTGACGGAGTGCCAGCCGTCCGAGGGCACCGAGATGCCGAGGAACAGCACCGGCGCGCCCAGCACGTCCTGGAGGTCCGCGGCCGGTCCGGAGCCGCCCTCACGGGTGAACAGGATCTTCTGCTCGAAGGCCCGGCCCATCGCCCGGACGGTGGACTGCAGCGCCGGGTGGTCCAGCGGGGTCAGGCAGGGCCGGGTCGCTCCGGGGAAGACGATCTCGTGCCGGATGCCCTCCGGGACCCGTGCGGCCACCCAGTCGCGGACGGCCTCGCGGACCTTCTCCACCTCCTGGCCGGCCACCAGGCGGAAGGACAGCTTGAGGTGCGCCTCGGCCGGGACGATGGTCTTGCCGCCGGGGCCGGTGTAGCCGCCCCAGATGCCGTTGACCTCGGCGGTCGGCCGGGCCCAGACCCGCTCCAGGGTGGTGTAGCCGCGCTCGCCGCGGGTGCCGTACGACTTGGCCACCCGCAGCCACTGGGCCTCGTCGAACGGCAGCTCGGCGAAGAGCGCGCGCTCCTCCTCGGTCAGCTCGACCACACCGTCGTAGAAGCCGGGGACCGCCACCTTGCGGTCTTCGTCGTGGAGGGCGGCCGCCAGCTCGGCGGCGACGGCGGCCGGGTTCGGCACGGCGCCGCCGAACGAACCGGAGTGGATGTCGCTGTCCGGACCCCGGAGGTCGATCTGGCAGTCGGCCAGGCCGCGCATGCCGGTGCAGACGGTCGGGGTGTCCTCGGCCCACATCCCGGTGTCCGAGATGATCACCACGTCGGCGGCCAGCCGCTCGGCCTCGCGGCGCACCAGCGCGGCGAAGTTCGGCGAACCGGACTCCTCCTCGCCCTCCACCAGCAGCTTCAGGTTGACGGCCGGGGCGGTGCGGCCGGTCGCGGCCAGGTGGGCGCGCAGGCCCAGGGTGTGGAAGAAGACCTGGCCCTTGTCGTCGGCGGCGCCGCGGGCGAACAGCTGACGGCCGATCACGGTCGGCTCGAACGGCTCCGTCGCCCAGCCGTCCTCCTTGGCGGCGGGCTGCACGTCGTGGTGCCCGTAGACCAGCACCGTGGGCGCGTCCGGGTCGCCGGACGGCCACTCGGCGAAGACCGCCGGAAGGCCGTCGCTCTCCCACACCTCGGCGACCGGGAATCCCGTCTCCCGCAGCTTGGCGGCCAGCCACTCGGCGGACCTGCGGACCTCTCCGGCCAGGCCGGGGTCGGCGGAGACGGAGGGGATGCGCAGCCAGTCGGCCAGGTCCTGCAGGAAGCCGGCCTCGTGCTGGTCGATGTAGGAGCGGACGGCGCTGTCCGGGGTTTTCGTCATACGGACGACTTTAGTTCGCCCGGGTGGGCGCGCGCCCGCGCCCTCCGGCGTCCGGCCCCGTAACCTCCGTCACTCGACGGTGGCCACGGGGCCGGGGCGTCCGCGCGGCGGCCCACACCGCCCGCGGACTCAGGCGCGGCGGCGGACCAGGCTCAACCGGGAGCGGGTCAGCAGCATCGCCAGCACGGTGGCCACCAGCGGCAGCCCGATCAGGGTGATCGCCATATCCGCCCAGGGGAAGGCGATCACCGGCTTGGCGGTGGCGGCGAGCGACACCGGCCCGTACGAGGGCGCCGTGGCCGCCTCCAGCTTGCGCAGCGCCACGGCCGGAACCACCCCGGCCAGGGTGCCGAGGACCGCGCCCATCGCCGCGATCGTCCCGCACTGGAACCCCGCCAGCCGGCGCCGGATGCCCCCGGTCGCCCCGACCGCCGAGAGGGTCGCCAGGTCCTGCTGGGAGTCGGCCGCCGCCAGCCCGGTGGCGATCCCGGCCGCACCGAGGGCGACCAGGGCCGCGAACCCGGTCAGGCCGAGGGCGATCAGGGTCCGCTGCGGCTCGAACCCCCGCTCGACGGAGAGCTGGGCGCTGTCGCCGATCTTGGCGACGGCGGCCGAGGCCTTCTGCTCCGCACTGTCGGCCGGGGCGGCGTCGGGCAGCCAGACCGACCCGACGGCCGTGGTGTCGAGGTGCAGCCGCTGGGCGGTGTCGGGGGTGATGAACGCCCCGCCGCCCGGCGTACCGGACGCCACCACCACCGCGTCCAGGCTGACGTGCTCGACCTTCGGCCGGTCCGCGGCATCGACTCCGGACCGCCCGCGGTTGGGACCCGGCCGCTCGGAGCGGGCCGTCAGGTCGAGGGTGATCTTCCCGTCCTTGACGTACAGCTCGTCGAAGACCACGGCCTTGCCCTGGGCGAGCGCCCGGGCCGCGGCCGGGTCGTCCACCCCGAACAGGTTGTGCAGCGCGGTGGCGTCGCCGACCGGAATCGGGCCGAACTCAGCGCCGCCGTACGCGAAATCGTGCCGGCAGCGCGGGTCCTCCCGCATCACCCGCTTGAACTCCGGGTCGTCGTAGGCGGGCGGCTGTTCGAGGTCGGCGTCGGTGACCGGGCAGCGGCGCTCCTTGGGGATGGACACCTCGATGCTGCCGCAGTTGTCGGCGGTGCGGCAATCGCCCTGGTAGTGGGCGGTCGACAGGTCACCGCGCGCGCCGAGGTCGGGCATCGACGCGGCGACCGCAGCCCGCAGGGCGGGCAGCTTGGCCGGGTCGGCGTCCGGGCCGTACCCGATCGACAGCGAGACCGCCCCGGCCGGCAGGCTCGCCCGGTAGTCCTGGCGTTCCTGCTCGTCGGTGCTGGTGGTGTAGATGCCGACCGCGACCGATCCGGCCACCGCCGCCATCACGGCGGCGACCGCGGGCGCGGTCCGGCCGCGGTGGCGGACGGCGTCGCGCAGGGCCAGCCGCGGGGCGAGCGGCAGTTGCCGGCCGAGCCGGCCGAACAGGCCGACCAGCATCGGGGTGAGTGCCACCATGCCCAGTTCGGCGATGGCGGAGCCGCCGAGCACCGAGGTGGAGCGGCCGCCGACCCCGGTGCCGCCGCCGATCAGCGCCAGCGCGGCGCCACCGCCGACCATCACCAGGCCGAGCACGGCCAGCTTGCGGTTGGGGGGCTTGACCGAGCCGCGCCCGGTGAGCGCCTCCACGACGTCCTGGCGGGAGGCCTGGACGGCCGGTACGACGGCCGCGAGCAGCCCGGTGACCAGACCGATCGCCGCCACCGCGAGCATGTCCAGCGGTTGCAGGTTCAGGTGGCCGAACCGGGTACCGCCCTGCACCTCGAGCCAGGGCCGGGCGGCCACGACCAGGGCGACCGCCAGCACCACGCCGACGACGGCTCCGGTCAGGCCCAGCACCACCCCGCCGCCGAGCACCACGGCCCGCACGTGCGCGCGGTCGCCGCCGCCGGCGGCCAGCAGGCCGAGCTGGCGGCGGGAGCGGCGGGCGCCGACCGCGAAGGCGGGCCCGGCCAGCAGGACGATCTCCAGCAGCGCCATGCCGACCACGGTGCCCAGGACGATCAGCGCGGTGTTGGAGCCGTCCCCTGATCCGGCGCGGCCGTCCATCTCCACGTAGTACGGCACGTCCGCGCGGGCCGGCAGGTCGGCCAGCACGGCGCGCGAGGTCGCCGCCAGGCCGTACTTGTTGAGCTCCAGCACCTTCGACCAGTCCATGGTGGCCCCGGGCGGGAGGTCGACCAGCCACTGCAGGCCCGCCGAGTAGCGGTCCTGGTACTGCGGCTGGGCTGCCTTGAGCGGCTCGATCAGGGCGCCGGGCCGGCCGATCAGCTCGACGGCGCTCAGGGTCTGCGGGTACTCGACGGCCGCCGTGATGGTGAACGGCTTGCCCTCGAGCCCGCGCAGGGCGGTGGTGTCGCCGATCCGGAGCCCGGCCTGGTCGAGGAAGGCCTGGGTGGCCGCCAGTTCCTGCGGCGCGCTCGGGGCGCGGCCCGCCCTGATGGTGATCGACCCCTGCCAGAGCGGGTCGGTGAGGTCGGCCTCCGCCGTCCCGACCCGGAGCCGGCCGTCACGGCTGGTGGCCGAGGCGCCGCTGCCGTGGACCACCGGGACCAGCACGGTACCGGCCGGCAGCAGTTCCCTGGCCAGGGCGGCCGGGTCGGTCGCGGCCAGGCTACGGGTCTGCTCGGGGGTGGGCGCCTGCCCCTTCTTCATCTCGGCGGCCCCCCGGCCGTCGCCGGCGTCCGGTTCCTGGAGCACGATGCTCCCGGGCACGTCCATGATCAGCAGGGCGTCCGCGCGCCCCATCAGCCGGTCGGCGTGCTCGGCGGGGGTCAGCTGGGAGCTGCGGAAGACCACGTCGGCGCCGGCCACGCCGAGCACCGGGAGGGCGATCATGGCGAGCACCAGGGCGCTGCGGCCCTTGGCCCGCAGCGCGTCGCGCCGGGCGATCCGCAGGGTCGCCCGCCAGGCGGCGAGCCTCACCGCCCGTCACCGCCCTTGACGCTGTTGGTGGCGGCGGTGACCAGCAGGGTGGCGGCGTCCTGCTGCGCGGTCTCGTCGACCAGCCGGCCGTCGCGCAGGAAGACCACCCGGTCCGCCCAGGCCGCGTGCCGGGCCTCGTGGGTGACCATCATGGCCGCCGCGCCGGCGTCGCAGCGGGCCCGCAGCACGGCGAGCACGGTCTCGCCGGTGGTCGAGTCCAGCGCGCCGGTCGGCTCGTCGGCGAGCACCAGCCGGCGGTCGCCGATCAGCGCCCGGGCGATGGCCACCCGCTGCTGTTGACCGCCGGACATGTCGTCCGGGAAGCGGTCCGCCAGCTCGTCGATGCCGAGCTCCTCCAGCGCGGCCAGCGCCTCGCGGCGGGCGGCCCGGGCGGAGACGCCGTCCAGCTCGCGGGGCAGGGCGATGTTCTCGGCAGCGGTCAGCGCGGGTATCAGGTTGTAGTCCTGGAAGACGTAGCCGACCGCCCGGCGGCGGACCTCCGCCTGCTTCTTGCGGGTCAGCCCGCCGAGGGCGATGCCCTCGACCAGCACCCGGCCGTCGGTGGGCGAATCGAGTCCGCCGGCGAGCGTCAGGAGGGTGGACTTGCCGGACCCGGACGGGCCCATCACGGCGACCAGTTCACCCGGGTGGACCCGCAGGTCGACGCTCCGCAGGGCGTGCACCTGGGCGGCGCCCTGGCCGTGGACGCGGCTGACCTGCTCCAGGTGCAGCACCGGCGCTTCGGTTTGAGACATGGTCAACTTCCCCCTGCGCTTAATGGTTCATCGGTACTCGGTGCCCGGCGTGGGGCCGGGCGGACGGCGGACCCCGTGGTCGGCGCGGCCTGGGCTCGGCCTAGAGGCGGCTGCGCAGCCGCTTGGACGGCGCGGGCGCCGAGGCGGACGCCGCGGCGGTCTGTCCGCGCTCCTCCTGCCGCCTGGTCAGCCGGGTCTCGCAGTGGTCCAGCCAGCGGATCTCCGCCTCGGTCTGGAAGATCAGCTGCTCCAGCACCAGCAGCCACGCCAGATCGGCCTCGCCCCCGGTGTCGCCGGCCAGGGCCTGGCCCTTGAGCCGGGTGTAGTCCTGCAGCGCCTTCATGCTGTGCCGCCGCTGGCTCTGGACCACGGCCGGGACGTCGACGCCCGGCACGGTCACCGCCATCGCGAGCTTGATCGCCAGCTCGTCCCGGGGCGGGTTGGTCCGGGGCACCGGGGTGTCGAACCAGCGACGCAGTTCCGCGCGTCCCTCGTCGGTGACGGCGTAGAACAGGTGCCCCTCCTCGTCCTCACCCGCCGGGGCGACCAGCCCGTCCCGCTCCAGCCGGCCGAGCGTGGTGTACACCTGGCCGACGTTGAGCGGCCAGGTGGCGCCGGTCCGGGCCTCGAACTCGGTGCGGAGCTGGTAGCCGTAGCGCGGGCCCTGGTCGAGGAGGGCGAGAAGACCGTGTCGGATGGACATACCACGTATGTATACCCGGTATGTGCGAACTGCTCAAGCCCGGCACCCGGTACCGTCGTACGGTGTGAGCCAGCTGCGCATCGCCACCTTCAACCTGCTGCACGGTCAGCCCCTGGCCCCGGACGGCAGCCCGCTGCCCTTCCCGGACACCGGCGGCGACCCGGGCGGTCCGCTCGGCGAGGCCGTCGCGGCGCTGGACGCGGACGTGCTCGCCCTCCAGGAGGTCGACCGCCACCAGGAGCGCTCCGGACTGGTCGACCAGAGCGCCGTCGCCGCCAAGGCGATGGGCGCCGCCGACTGGCGGTTCGCCGCCGCGGTGCACGGCCGGCCCGCGCCGGTGGCCGGCTGGGTGGCCGACCCGGCCGTCAGTGGCCTCCAGGTCTACGGCCCCGCCGAGGTCGAGAGCCGGACCGACCGGCCCGCCTACGGCACCGCCCTGCTCACCCGGCTGCCGGTGCACCACTGGCGGGCCCGCCGGTTCGCGCCCGCGCCGTTCGGACTGCCGCTGCGGGTGGCCGGACGCCGCGGCCTGACCCCCGTGCCGGACGAGCCGCGGGCGGCACTGGCCGCCGTCCTGGAAGGCGTCCACGGACCGTTCACCGTGGTCGCCACCCACCTGTCCTTCGTGCCCGGGTGGAACGTCGCCCAGCTCGCCGGGATCCGCCGGTGGATCTCCGACCTGCCCAAGCCGTACCTGGTGCTCGGCGACTTCAACCTGGTCGGGGCGGTGCCGCGGACGGTGCTCGGCAGCGCCAGCGCGCTGGAGCGCTCCACCTCGCAGCAGCGGATCAGGGAGGCGCGGGCCGCGCGCCGGGCCCGGGCCGCCCAGCCGGGGCCGCGCCGCAGGCGGGTCCGTGAGCCGCGGCCGCGGCTCCAGGGCTGGTACGACCTGGCCCGCACCCCCACCTACCCGTCGCACCGCCCGACCGTCCAGTTCGACCACGTCCTCGCGGTCGGCGTCCCCCGCCGCGCCGTCGGCCCGGCCGAGGCCCCGCGCACAGCGGTCTCCGACCACCGCCCCCTGGTCGTCGACGTCACCCTCTGACGCCCACCCCGGGGGCACCCATAGGGGCACTGGGGTACCCCCGGCCGAAGGCTGGGGGCGGAACTGCGCGAAGCGGAAGAGCGCGTGGCGAGGACGGCGTCCGAGGGCGTGGAGCACCTCCGAGTCCGTCCTTGCGCAGTACCCTTCCGCTCCGCGCAGTTCCTCGCGCCCCTGAAGGTGCCCCGGGGGTACCGCTACCTCAGGGGGTGACGGTGGCGGCCCGTTGGGTGGTCTGGTGGGGGAGCTGGCAGCCGAGGGGCTCGTACTGGAGCAGCAGCATGGCCGCGTCGTCGCCGAGCTTGTGCCCGACGTGCCGCACCACGTCCTCGTGCAACCGCCGCAGCACCTCCACCGGACCGCCGACCGCGAGGTCCGGCAGCCGGTCGGCGAGGGGGTAGAAGCGGCCGTCGTCGTCGCGGGCCTCGATCACGCCGTCGGTGTAGAGCAGGACCCGGTCGCCGGGCCGGAACGAGACCTGCTGGACCGGCGGCCGTACGTCCGCCGGGTCGAGCACGCCGAGCGGCGGGACCGGCTCGGCGGGTTCGAGCAGTTCGAGCTCGCCGCCGCCGCCGCGGATCAGCATCGGGCCCGGGTGGCCGCAGTTGACGATCTCGGCGGTGCCGTCCGGGCAGACGCCGATGAGGACCAGGGTGACGAACTCCTCCTCGACGCCCGGGTGGTCGTTCTCGTGCAGGGCCCGGTCCAGGCTGTCGGCCAGCCAGCCGGCCACCCGCTGCAGCGACGGCTCCTGGTGGGCGGCCTCGCGGAAGGCGCCGAGCACGGCCGCGGCGGTCTCCACCGCGTTGAGCCCCTTGCCGCGGACGTCGCCGACCACCGCCCGGACGCCGTGCCGGGTGTTGACGACCTCGTACAGGTCACCGCCGATCGAGGCGTGCGCGGCGGCGGCCGCGTAGTGGACGGCGGCGCGGACGCTGCCGACCCGGTCGGGGACGGAGCGCAGCAGCACCCGGCGGGCGATCTCGGCGACCAGCTGCGCCTCGGCCAGCGCCCGTTCCTGGCGCAGCCGCAGGGTGGCGCTGATCCAGCCGATGCCGGCGACCAGGGCGATGGCCAGCACCGTGGCGGTGTGGACGGACTCGCCGAGGACGTGGTTGTAGGCGGCCATCAGGAAGGCCACCGCTTCGGCCACCACGCCGATGAACAGCGGGTACCAGGTGCGTCGGCTGACCACGGCCGCGAGGGCGGGGACCGCGGTGAGGGCGGGTTCCAGGGTCACCCGGTTGTTGCTGAACCAGTCCAGTGAGGCCACCAGCAGCATGCCGATGAGCGGCAGTGCATGGGACAGCCTCGGCCAGGTTCCTGTCGCCGTTCCGGGCAGCGGCCCGGGGGCCGGCCCGGCGATCCGTTCTCTGATCCATCCGGTCGCGCTCAACGTCGGTCTCTCCAGCGAAGGTGGCCGGTGCCAGGGGACACCTGCAGTGATGACGGAAAGTCAGGGACTGCGTCCCTGCCGGTGGGTCGGAGTACGGAGGTGACCGGTTACCGACCCCACAATAGGCGCGAAACGTGCACACCGCACAGGTTTCGCATGATCCCGTGACGACTTGGATGCTCTGAGTGACTCATTCTTCACTATTCCCGATCAGAAGCCTGGTCAACTCTTTTCGGTCGGGAAGTCCTGATGGTCTTTCCACCCGGCCGCTGCGGACATACAGGAACGAAGCCGTGACCTGCTCGACCGGAACCCCCGCCTGCTCCGCCCAGGCCACCCGGTAGATGGCCAGTTGCAGCGGGTCGGCCGTCTCCTCGCGGTGCGTCTTCCAGTCCACGACCTCGTAGCGTGACGAGCCCGGTGACGCTGAGCCACCGTCACTCTCCCGGTAGACCGCATCGATCCGGCCGCGCACCACTCGCCCCGCCAGCATCAGCTGGAAGGGCGCCTCGACCCGCAGCGGCCGCCGCGCGGCGTACGGGCTGCGCAGGAACGCCTCCTTGAGCCGCTCCAGGTCGCGCTCGTCCTCGATGCCGTCCTCGTCCGCCCCGGGCAGCGCACCGGGCTCGATCAGCATCAGCGGTTCGATCCTGGACTGCACCCAGGCGTGGAAGCGGGTACCGCGGCGGGCGGCCGGCTGCGGCGGGCGCGGCATCGGCCGGGCCAGCTCGCGGGCGAAGCCGTCCGGGTCGGCCGCCAGCCGCATCAGCTGGGACGCGGACAACGAGGCGGGCAGCGGCACCTCCCTGACGGTGCGCCGGGACTTCTCCAGCTCGCCGAGCAGCGCGGACAGGTCACGGTCCCAGGAGGCCACCGTGCGGCGGCCCTCCGGGGTGAGCTCCGGCGGCTGCGGTCCGGGCGCCCCGGCCAGCCGGGCCTGCACCACCTCGGCCACCCGGCGCCGGGCGGCCTGCGCCGCGGGGTCCAGCGGCAGCGGCCACGGGGTCTCCACCGAGCCCGCGAGCACCGGGTTCTGCGCGTCGGGCAGCGGCTCCTCGGCCCAGTGCTCGACCTCGCCGCCGCCCGTCCGCTCGCAGAACTCCCGCACCTGGTGCAGGAAGTCGGACGGGCCGCGGCGGCGCTTCTGGCTCGGCCCCCACCAGTGGCCGCCGGCCAGCAGCAGCGAACGCGGCCGGGTGAAGGCGACGTAGCCGAGCCGCAGCTCCTCGGTGGCCGCGTGCGCGGCCATCTCCTTCTTGAACAGGCCGATGCCCTTGGCGGTCCACTGCGGATCGGCGGGCAGGGTGGCCGCGTCCCCGCGCAGCGCGTGCGGCAGCACCTTCTTGGTGCTGGTCCAGCGCTCGCGGCCCTTGCCGCTCGGGAAGACGTCCTTGACCAGGCCGGGGACGGCGACCACGTCCCACTCCAGGCCCTTGGACTTGTGCACGGTGAGCACCTTCACGGTGTCCTCGCCGCCGGGCAGGCTGGTGTCCAGGCCGCGCTCGTACTCCTGGGCGGCCCGCAGGAAGGCCAGGAAGGCGGACAGGCCCGGGTCGCCGTCCAGGTCCGCGAAGCCGGCCGCGATGTCCAGGAAGGAGTGCAGGGTCTCCCGGCGGCGGGCGGCCAGGGCGAGCGGGGACGCCGACAGCTCCACCTCCAGGCCGGTCACGGACAGCACCCGGTGCAGCACGTCCATCAGCGGCTCGGCCAGGGCCCGGCGCAGCTCGCGCAGTTCGCGGGCGAGCCGGGCGAAGCGGACCTTGGCCTGCGGGGAGAACGGCAGCTCGTCCGGCGGCTGGGGCTCCAGGAAGGTCTCCAGCGCGTCGGCGAGCGAGACCACCTCGGTCGGGTCGGTCTCCGCGACGGCGGCGGCCAGCGGGTCGGCGCCCGGCAGCCGTTCGGTCCGGACCAGGTCGGCGGCGCGGCGGCCGAGCAGGGCCAGGTCGCGCGGCCCGATCCGCCAGCGCGGGCCGATCAGCAGCCGCACCAGCGAGGCGTTGGCGGTCGGGTCCTGGAGCACCTCGCAGACCGCCACCAGGTCGGCCACCTCGGGCAGTTGCAGCAGGCCGCCGAGCCCGACCACCTCGACCGGGACCTCGCGGGCCACCAGCGCGGCGTGGATGTCGGGGAACGCCGCGCCGCCCCGGCACAGCACCGCGATCCGGCCGGGCGCGGTGCCGGTGCGGACCAGGTGCGCGATCGAGTCGGCCAGCCAGCCGATCTCCTCGGTGTGGGTCGGCAGCAGCGCGCAGCGCACGGAGCCGTCCTGCTCGACCCCGGGTGCCGGGCGCAGCGCCTCGACGCCTTCGTGCATCGCGCGCAGCGGGGCGGCCAGCCGGTTGGCGAAGTCGAGCAGCCGGCCGCCGCTGCGGCGGTTCTCGCTGAGCGCGTACCGGGCGGCCGGGGTGCGGTCGCGGCGCGGGAAGTGCAGCGGGAAGTCGTCCAGGTTGGCGACGGAGGCGCCGCGCCAGCCGTAGATGGCCTGGCAGGGGTCGCCGACGGCGGTGACCGGGTGACCGGCGCCGCCCTCGCCGCCGAACAGCCCGGCCAGCATCAGCCGCTGGGCGACCGAGGTGTCCTGGTACTCGTCCAGCAGCACCACCCGGAACTGCTCGCGCAGCAGCCGGCCGACCTCGGGGCGCTGCTGGGCGAGCCGGGCACCGGCGGCGATCTGGTCGCCGAAGTCCATCAGCCCGGCCGCGGCCTTGCGGCGGCGGTAGTCCTCGACCAGGTGCAGCAGCTCCTGCCGGGCCCGGGCGGCGGCGGGCACGGACCGCAGGTCGTCGTTGGTCAGCCTGACCGTCGCGAGGGCGTCGAGCAGCTGCTCGTCGTACGCGCGCAGGGTGTGCGGCTCGGTGAGGTGCTCGGCGAGTTCGCCGTCGAGCGCGATCAGGTCGGCGACCAGGGTGGAGAAGGTGCCGGTGAGCGCGGGGAACGGGCCGCGGGCGGCGCGCAGCACCTTGGCGGCGAGCTGGAAACGGGTGGCGTCGGCGAGCAGCCGGACGTCCGGCTCGATGCCCAGGCGCAGTCCGTGCTCCTTGAGCAGCCGGCCCGCGAAGGCGTGGTAGGTGGAGATCTCCGGCTCGCCGAGGGCGTCCTCGTCCGGCTCCAGCACCCGGGCCCGGACCAGGGCCTTGCGGACCCGCTCGGACAGCTCGCCGGCCGCCTTGTTGGTGAAGGTGAGGCCGAGCACCTGCTCGGGACGGACCGCGCCGGACCCGACCAGCCAGACCACCCGGGCGGCCATCACCGTGGTCTTGCCCGACCCCGCGCCCGCGACGATCACGGCGGGCTCCAGCGGGGCACCGATGGCAAGCATCTGCTCCCGGTTGAAGGGGACGCCGAGGATCTCCTTCAGCTGGTCGGGGTGGGTGAGCACGGCTTGCACGCCGACAACGCTAACCGGTGCCGCCGACAACGCGGGTCGAGCGGGCGGCGCGGACCGGTGGAGCGGGCGCGCGGATCAACAGGGCGGCGCGGATCAGTCGAGCAGCTGGCGGCCGTCGCGCTGGGCGGAGCAGCTGGCCTTGAAGGAACAGCGGGCGCAGTTCTCCCCGGCGGTCGGCACGAACCGCTCGGCCAGCACCCGGCCGGCCGCGTCGGCGAGCAGGTTCTCGATCCACGGCTCGCCCTCCGGCGGGCCCTGGTGCTGGACCTTGGGGCCGTCCGTGTCCCGTCGGGCGGGCTCGCGCAGGTGGACCAGCTCGGCGCCGCCCACGGCGGCGCCGTCGGGGAAGCCGGGCAGGCCGTCGAGCGCGCCGTTGCGTACCGCCAGCTGGTAGACGGCGAGCTGCCGGTGTTCGGGCAGCGACTTGTCGGTGGGGATCTTCTTGCCGGTCTTGAAGTCGACCACGTAGGCCCGGCCGAGGGCGTCCTGCTCGACCCGGTCCATCGACCCGCGGATGCGGACCGCGACCCCGCCGACCGTCAGCGTCAGGTCGAAGCCGTGCTCGGTGGCGACGGTGGTGCGCTCGCGCTCCAGGACGTGCCAGTGCAGGAAGCGTTCCAGGGCGGCGCGGGCCTCGGTCTTCTCCTGCTGGGACTTCCAGGGGGCGTCGAAGGCGAGCGCGTCCCAGACCGTGTCCAGGCGTTCCATCAGCACGGCGAGGTCGGCGGGGGTGCGGCCGGAGCCGACCTCGTCGGCCAGGGCGTGCACCACGTTGCCGAAGCCCTGGGCGGCGGTGGTGCTGGTGGCCGCCTTGACGTCCTTGTCCAGGAACCACTGGAGGGCGCAGCTGTCGAGCTGTTCCAGGCCGCTGCCGGAGAGCCGGACCGGCAGCCCGGCCTCGCGCAGCGGCTCGGGGGCGGCGCTCTGGTCCACCAGGCCCCACCAGCGGTCGGGGTGGGCGGCCGGGACCAGCGGGGCGCCGTCCTCGTCGGCGGCGGCCGCCAGCAGCGCGAGCCGTTCGGCGGCGGCCTGCCGCAGACCGGGCGGCGCGGCGCCGTCCACGGTCACCGCGCGCAGCTCGGCGACCAGCGCGGCCACCGACAGCGGACGGCGCGGGCGGCTGGTGACGTCCTCGACGGTGACCTGCGGGGTGCGGCGCAGCACCCGGCCGGTCCTGGGGTCGAGCTCCTCCCGGTACAGCTCGCGCAGGAAGCGGGAGGGCTCGTCGCCGTCCTCGGCCTGGGCCTTGACGGCGGTGACGATCAGGCGCTCCTTGGCGCGGGTCGCGGCCACGTAGAACAGCCGGCGCTCCTCACCGAGCAGCGCGGCCGGGGAGAGCGGTTCGGCGAGTCCGTCGCGGCCGATCCGGTCGGCCTCCAGCAGCGAACCGCGGCGGCGCAGGTCGGGCCAGAGCCCCTCCTGGACGCCTGCCACCACGACCAGCCGCCACTCCAGGCCCTTGGAGCGGTGCGCGGTCATCAGCCGGACGGCGTCCGGGCGCACCGCGCGGACGGTCAGGGTGTCGGCGGCGATGTCCTGCGCCTCCAGTTCGGCGAGCAGCTCGGCCGCGCCGCGATGCCCGGCGACCTGCTCCTCGGCCCGGGCCGCGGTCTCGAACAGGGCGCAGATCGCGTCCAGGTCGCGGTCGGCGTTGCGGCCGCCCGCGCCGCCGCGCAGGGCGGCCCGTTCCAGGCGCTCGCGCCAGCGGCGGCTGCCGTCCCACAGCTCCCAGAGCGCCTCCTCGGCGCTGCCGCCGCCGGCCAGCAGTTCGCGGACCTTGCGCAGCAGCATGCCGAGGTCGCGGGCGCGGCGGGCGTACAGCGATTCCATCGCGACCAGCCGCTCCGGCTCGGCGAGCGCCTCGCGGATCAGCTCCTCGGCGGAGCGCGGGGCCCGCCGGCCCGGCCCGCGCTGCCCCTCCCGACGCTGCCCGGGCACGGCCACCCGCAGATCGTCGGCCCGCTCCTCGTCAGCGTGCTCCTCGATGCCCTGCTCCTCGCCGGAGCGCACCTCGACCGTCCACTCGCGGTCGGCACGCTCTTCGCCGACGCGCACCTCGTCGGACGCCTCGTCGCCGACGCGCGGCCCGGCAGTCCGTGCCTCGTCGGCGGGCAGCCCGACCAAGATCTCCTCGGGGGTGTGCGCATCAGGGGTGTGCGCATCGGGGGCCCACAGCCCGGCCGCGAGCTCCTGCGGGCCGGGCTCCGCGGACTCCCACTCCTCGCGGTCCCACTCCCCGGGACCCCAAGCGTCCGGCTCAAGCTCCGGCTCCGGCTCCGGCTCTGTGAGGTCCCACTCCCCGTCCCCGTCCCCGTCCCCGCCCTCGGCCTCGGCCCCGGCCGCCGGCCGCCGGTCCGCCGCCCGCAGGGCGAGCCGCTCCTCCTCGCGCAGTGCCCGGCCGAGCCGGCGCAGGTCGGAGCCGTCCAGTCCGCCGAGCGGGCCGGTGAGCAGGGTGTGCGCGAGTTCGGCGGTGAGCGCCTCGGCGGGCTCGGCGCAGACCCGCAGGGCCAGCAGCAGCGGGGTGACGGCGGGTTCCTCGCGCAGCGGCAGGTCGTCGCCGTCGATCTCCAACGGAACGCCGGCCGAGGTCAGGGCCCGCCGGACGCCCGGGATCGAGCGGGCGCCGGCCCGGACCAGCACCGCCATCTCGCCCCAGGGCACCCCGTCCTCCAGGTGCGCGCGGCGCAGCAGGTCGGCGATGGAGTCCAGCTCGGCGCCGGGCGTCGGGTAGGTGTACACCTCGGCCCGGCCGCCCTCCCGGCCGGGCAGCAGCGAGCGGTGCTGGGCGAGCTTGTCGGCGGGCAGCCGGCCCATCGGCATCCGGCGGGCCAGCTCGCGGGAGGCGGCCAGCAGGACGGCGCCCGAGCGCCGGGACACCCGGAGCACCTTGACCTCGGCGGGCGCCCCGCCGGTCTGCCGGAAGGTCTGCGGGAAGTCGAGGATGCCGTTGATGTCGGCGCCGCGGAAGGCGTAGATCGACTGGTCGGGGTCGCCGACCGCGACCAGGTCCCGGCCCTCGCCGGCCAGCTGCCGCAGCAGCCGCACCTGCGAGGGGTCGGTGTCCTGGTACTCGTCGACGAAGACCACCTCGTAGCGCTGCCGCAGCTCGGCGCCGACCTCGGGGCGCTCGGCGAGCAACACCGCGCGGTGCACCAGCTCGGCGTAGTCGAGCACCCCGCGCAGGTCGAGCACGTCGAGGTAGTCGGCGAGGAAGTGGGCGGCGGCGGCCCAGTCGGGGCGCTGCACGCCGTCGGCGAAGCGGGCCAGTTCGGCCTCGCCTAGGCCGAGCTCGCGGCTGCGCGCGAGGACCGCGCGGACCTCGTCGGCGAAACCGCGGGTGGTCAGGCAGGCGCGCAGGTCCAGCGGCCAGCCGATCCTACCGACCCCGTGCCTGGCGTCCTCGGCGTCACCGGCGAGCAGTTCGCGGACCATCACGTCCTGCTCCGGGCCGGAAAGCAGGCGCAGCGGCTCGGCGTACTCCTCGGGGCCCTGGTGGGCGCGGAGCAGGGCGTAGCAGAAGGAGTGGAAGGTGGTGGCCTGCGGTGCGAGGCCGCCGCCGACCCTGGCGGTCATCCGGTCGCGGAGCTCCATCGCGGCCTTGCGGCTGAAGGTCAGCACCAGGATCCGTTCCGGATCGGTGCCGTCGGCGATCCGCCGGGCGACCGCCTCGACCAGGGTGGTGGTCTTGCCGGTGCCGGGCCCGGCGAGCACCAGCAGCGGGCCCGAGGCGTGCTCGACCACCGCCTGCTGATACTGGTCCAGCACAGGCGGGGCGGGTTGCGCCAGGGGGTTGCGCACCAGGCGGAAAGGGGAGGTCAATGCGGTCCGATGAGGTCGTACGGGGGTGGTGTTCCGGTCAGCGTCGGGGCGGGCCGCGCGGGGCCCGCCCGTATCGAGCCTACGATCCTGCCCCGTCATTCCCCTCCGCGCACCCGGTTCCGGCGGATCGGGGGCGTGCTGCGGGGCCCGCGCTACCGGCCGTCCCAGCGGGCCTGCCGGAGGTCGACCCGGGGTTCGCCGGCGACGGTGCGCAGCGGGGTGCCCTCGGTGCGGTACTCGGGCAGTGCCCGGTGCTCGTGGCCGGGCAGCGGCCGTCCGTCGGCGCGGATCACCCGCCACCAGGGCACGGCGCCGCCGTAGAGTGCCATCACCCGGCCGACCTGGCGGGGGCCGCCCTGGCCGAGGTACTCGGCGACGTCGCCGTAGGTCATCACGCGGCCGGGCGGGATCCGCTCGGTGAGGTCGAGAACGGCCTCGGCGAAGGGGGGCAGGCCGTGCTGGTCGTCCTGGGCTTCCGGGCCGGCCGCCCGGCCGGTGGGCTCGCTCATCTGCCGCATTCTTCCGCATCCGGTCGATTTCGGGGCCTCGGGCGGATGATCCGCCGCGCCCGATGCGCCCCCTGTCCAGCACCGGGCGCCCGGGCATGGCAGCATCTTCGGGGCAGCGCGTGGTGATACAAGGACAAGACCAGATGACCGGGACGGCAGACGTGAACGTGGACAAGGGCTCGGACGAGTCCGCCACCGACAACGCCGCGGGACCGGAACACCCCGATCCGGATGCGGTGTCGCTGCACAAGACGCCGCGCCAGAACGGTTTCGAGAGCCACCGCAGGAAGGACCTGCCGCCCTCCCCCGAGCCCACCGGCGACCATCCGCTGGCCGTCGACGAGCCGCTGCTGCCGCCGCGTGCGCACCGTCCGTCCGACCTGCTGCGCTTCATCGCCGGGGTGCTCGGCATCATCGCGGTCTTCGTGCTGGCCCAGGTCGCGGTCGCGACCACCACCGGCATCGGGAACGACATCAAGATCAACGCCGACAAGGTGCCCGGCCTGCTGAGCACCATCGCCGCGCTGGTCTCCAGCGTCGCGGTGCTGGCGGTGCCGCTGGCCTTCGCGGTGGAGCGGCTGATCAAACGCGACGGCCTGCGGGTCGCCGACGGCGTGCTCGCCTCGGTACTGGCGTACGGGGTCTCGCTGGGCATCGACTGGTGGGTCGCCGCGGGCGCGCCCGACGCGGTCCGCGACGCGCTGACCCAGCTGCGGGACGGCGCCGGGGGCACCCTGACCGATCCGGTGCACGGCTACCTGGCACCGGTGATCGCCTACATGACGGCCGTCGGCATGTCGAGCCGCCCGCGCTGGCGGGTGGCGCTGTGGATAGTGGTCGTGCTCAGCGGCACCACCGAGCTGATCAGCGGCTACACCACCCCGCTCTCGCTGCTGCTGACGGTGCTGATCGGCTGGTCGGTGGCGTACGGGACGCTGTACGCGATCGGCTCGCCCAACATCCGGCCCACCGGCAAGACCCTGCTGATCGGACTGCGCAAGGTCGGCTTCAGCCCGTCCACCGCGCACCGGGCCCCGGACGCCCCGGGCGACACCCGCCGCTACCTGGTCACCCAGCAGGACGGGCCGCTGCTGGACGTCCACATCATCGACCGCGAGCAGCAGGCCTCCGGCTTCTTCTACCGGGCCTGGCGCCGGCTGCGGCTTCGCTCGGTGGCGGTTCGCCGCAGCCCCCAGTCGCTGCGCCAGGCGCTCGAGCAGGAGGCCCTGATCGCGTACGCGGCCGCCGCCTCCGGGGCCCGCGCGCCGCAGCTGGTGGCCACCTCGGAGCTGGGCCCGGACGCGGCGATCCTGGTCTACCAGAACGTCTTCGGCCGGACCCTGGACGAGCTCACCGAGGAGGAGATCACCGACGACGTGATGGCCTCGCTCTGGGAGTCGGTCGGCGCCCTGCACGAGCGGAGGATCGCCCACCGGCGGCTGACCGGCGAGTCCCTGCTGGTGATGGACGAGAAGACCGGTTGCCTGGTCAACCTCTCCGGCGGCGACATCGCGGCCGGCGACCTGACCCTGCGGATCGACGTCGCCCAGCTGCTCACCACCTTCGCGCTGCGGATCGGCCCGCAGCGGGCGGTCTCGGTCGCCAACGCGGTGCTCGGCCCCGAGCGGGTGGCCGCCGCGCTGCCGCTGCTGCAGCCGGTCGGTCTGAGCCGCTCCACCCGGATCGACCTGCAGCGGATGACCAAGGAGCGCAAGGCCGCCGCGCAGGCGCTGGCCCTGGAGCAGGTCGCCGCCGGCGAGCGCACCCAGGAGCAGGCCGAGGAGGACATCGCGGTGGCCGGCGAGGACCTGCTGAGCCGGATCCGCGGCCAGATCCTGCAGATCGCGCCCGAGGCGCCGATGGCCCCGGCCAAGCTGGAACGGCTGAAGCCGAAGACCCTGATCATGGTCATCGCGCTGACCTTCGCCGCCTACCTGGCGCTCACCACCATCCAGCCGGGCCAGCTCAAGCTCTCCCAGATGGACTGGGCGTGGGCGTCGGTCGCGCTGCTCGCGGCGGCCGCCAGCTACGTCGCCGCGGCGATGAGCCTGACCGGCTTCGTGCCCGAGCGGCTGCCGTTCAAGCGGACCGTGGCGGCCCAGCTGGCGGGTTCCTTCGTCAAGCTGGTGGCCCCCGCGGCGATCGGCGGCATCGCGCTCAACACCCGCTACCTGCAGAAGTCCGGGATCCGTCCCGGGCAGGCGGTGGCCAGCGTCGGCGCCTCCCAGCTGGCGGGCCTCGCCGGGCACCTGCTGCTGCTGTTCGGCTTCGGCCTGATCACCGGCACCCAGACCAACGGGGACCTGGGCGCCTCCCGGGCCGTGATCATCGGCGTCCTGACGGCGGCCGTGCTGGCCCTGGTGGTGGCCGCCGTGGCGCCGCTGCGGCGGTTCGTGGTGACCCGGGTGCGGTCGCTGTTCTTCGGCGTGGTGCCGCGGATGCTGGACCTGATGCAGACCCCCTCCAAGCTGGTCAGCGGCTTCGGCGGGATCCTGCTGCTGACCCTCAGCTTCACCTCCTGCCTCTACGCCTCCGTGCAGGCCTTCGGCGGGTCGATGACCTTCTCCGCGGTCGCGGTGGTCTTCCTGACCGCCAACGCGGCGGGCTCGGCGATCCCCACCCCGGGCGGCATCGGCCCGGTCGAGATCGCCCTGATCGGCGCCCTGACGGTCGGCAACGTCCCGCCCTCCGCGGCCACCCCGGCGGTCTTCCTGTACCGCCTGCTGACCTTCTGGCTGCCGGTGCTGCCCGGCTGGATCTCCTACAACGTGCTCCAGCGCAAGGGCGCCCTCTGACCTCCGCCCACCGGACGCACGAGCAGGGCCCCCGCCGGTGGCGGGGGCCCTGCTGCGCTTCACCGCGGTGCGGCTAGTACACCGGCTTGTGCGGCTCGATCTGGTTGACCCAGCCGATCACGCCGCCGCCGAGGTGGACGGCGTCGCCGAAGCCGGCCGACTTCAGCACGGCCAGCACCTCGGCCGAGCGCACGCCCGTCTTGCAGTGCAGCACGATCTTCTTGTCCTGCGGCATCTTCTCCAGCGCGGTGCCCATCAGGAACTCGTTCTTCGGGATCAGCGTCGCGCCCGGGATCGAGACGATCTCGTACTCGTTGGGCTCGCGGACGTCGATCAGGAAGATGTCCTCGTCCTCGTCCAGCCACGCCTTGAGCTGCTTGGAGGTGATGGTCGCGCCCTGGGCCGCGGCCTGCGCCTCCTCCGAGACGACGCCGCAGAAGGCCTCGTAGTCGATCAGCTCGGTGACGGTCGGGTTGTCGCCGCAGAGCGCGCAGTTCGGGTCCTTGCGGACCTTGACCTGGCGGTAGTTCATCTCCAGGGCGTCGTAGATCATCAGCCGGCCGACCAGCGGCTCGCCGACCCCGGCCAGCAGCTTGATCGCCTCGGTGACCTGGATCGAGCCGATGGACGCGCACAGCACGCCCAGCACGCCGCCCTCGGCGCAGGACGGCACCATGCCCGGCGGCGGGGCCTCCGGGTAGAGGCAGCGGTAGCAGGGGCCGTGCTCGGCCCAGAACACGCTGGCCTGGCCGTCGAAGCGGTAGATCGAGCCCCAGACGTACGGCTTGCCGAGCAGCACCGCGGCGTCGTTCACCAGGTACCGGGTGGCGAAGTTGTCGGTGCCGTCCACGATCAGGTCGTAGCCGGAGAAGATCTCCATCACGTTGGAGTTGTCCAGGCGGTCCTCGTGCAGGATCACCTCGACGTAGGGGTTGATCTCCTTGACCGAGTCGCGGGCGGACTCGGCCTTGGAGCGGCCGATGTCGGACTGGCCGTGGATGATCTGGCGCTGCAGGTTGGACTCGTCGACCGTGTCGAACTCGACGATGCCGAGCGTGCCGACGCCGGCCGCGGCCAGGTACATCAGCGCGGGCGAACCGAGGCCGCCGGCACCGACGCACAGCACCTTGGCGTTCTTGAGCCGCTTCTGCCCGTCCATGCCCACGTCGGGGATGATCAGGTGGCGGGAGTACCTGCGGACCTCGTCGACGGTGAGCTCGGCGGCCGGCTCGACCAGGGGTGGCAGCGACACGGAAACTCCGATGGTCGTCAGATCGGTATTGCCTACGCCAACAGTGTCACGTGCCCCCGGTATTCCGAGACAGCGCGTCCGATGGGCGAGACACCGCCCACCGGATCGTGGGACCACCGGCCGGGGCCGCGATCAGGCCCGACACCCTTGCCGCCACGGCGCTCCGACCCCGTCAGACCCGGCAGGCCGTCTCCATCCAGACGTCCCCGAGCGACTCCTCCAGCGGGACGTGCGTCCGCCAGCCGAGACGGTCCCTGGCGGTCCGGACGTCCGCCTGCCGCCACGGCACCGGCTCCAGCACCGGCCGGGCCGCCTCCACCGGACGGTACGGGCCCTCGGCGTGGCCGGGCCCGGCCTGAGCGGGCAGCAGCACCTGCCGGGCGTCCTCCGTCACCGAGCCCTCGAAGCCCGACGCCCGGACCAGCAGGTGGGCCGCCTCCCGGGCGCGGACGGCGTGCCCGCTGCCGATGTTGATCACCCCGGTGGCGGCCGAGACGGCGGCCGCCTGGATCGCCCGCGCGACGTCCCGGACGTCCACGAAGTCCCGGTAGCCCGACAGGTCCGGCATCCGGACCTGCAGCTCGTCCTGGACCAGCGCCCGGCGCAGCCCCTCGGCCAGCCGGCCGAACAGCGAGGCGGTCGGCGAGCCCGGCCCCACCACGTCGAAGATCCGCAGCACCAGCGCGTCCAGCCCCGACGCCAGCACCAGCTCCGTCCCGGCCAGCTTGGACACGCCGTACGGGCCGATCGGCCGCGGCTCGGCGCTCTCCGGGATCGGCCCGCCCGCCTGTACCGGCCCGTACTCCGCCGCCGAGCCGATGTGCACCAGCCGGGCCGGCTCCCGGCTGCGCCGGATCGCCTCGCAGACCGTGGCGACGGCCAGCGTGTTGGCCTGGATCAGCAGCCGCGAGGTGCCGTAGGTCGCCCCGGCGCAGTTGACCACCACCTGGGGGGCCACCGCGTCCAGGAACCGGGCCAGCGCACCGGGGCTGCCCGCCGTCAGGTCGAACCGGATGTCGGCCGAGTCCCGCCGGCCGAGCACGGTGACCTGCATGCCCGGGTCGGCCAGCAGACGCTCGGCGACGCGGCGGCCGATAAAACCGTCGGCGCCCAACAGCAGCACCCTCATCGGGGGTGTCCTTCCATGAGGCCCCGGACACGGTCGCCGGGGCGGGTCTGTGACGAACTGCTCGAACTGCCCGGGCCGACGGCCGCGGCGGGCCCGACCGCCGCCGACCGCCGCCCGGCACTCAACCGCCGGGTTCCCCGGCACCCCCGCGGTACGCCCCGGGGCGGCCGAACACCGACCAGGCGTACGGCAGCAGCACCACCGCCGCCCCGCCGCAGGCCAGCAGCCGGGCCCCGGCCGCCCCGACACCGGGCAGCACCGCCGGGAGCACCAGCGCGGCCAGCGCCGCCACCGGCAGCGCCGTCGCCGCGAGGACCGGACGCCCGCACCGCAGCAGCGCGGCGACCAGCACCAGCAGCAGCCCGACCGCGGCCTGCGCGGCCCACTGCCCCTGGCCCGCCCGGTGCGCGGCACCGTGCAGCAGGCCGTCCCCGGACGCCGGGCCCGGGGACGGTCCGGCCGCGGCCAGGGCCGCGAAGGTCAGCACCCCGAGCACCGCCAGCTGCGCCAGTACGGCGACCGGCAGCACCGGCAGCATCCGCGCCCGGAACTCGGCCATCGTCGGGGCCGCGCCGAGGTGGCCCAGCCCGGTCCGGCGCAGCCAGCCCGCCGCCCAGGCGGCCGGCGCGGCGCCCAGCACCGCGACCGCGGCCAGCAGCGCGTCGGGCCCGTCCGGCCCGCCGGAGGCCGGGCCCAGCACCTGGCCGGCCGCCGGGGCCAGCAGCAGGGCCAGCCCCAGCCCGTACCCGCCGCGCACCGGGCGGCTCCCCGCGGGGGCGGCCAGTGCGAGCACGGCGGCGGCCGGCAACAGCAGGGCGAGCACGGCCGGGCCGGTGAGGCCGGGCAGCGCGAGGCCCACCCCGAACAGCAGCACCGCCGGCAGCCCGTGCCCCAGCGCGCCCCGCACGGCCGGACGGCCGCTGCGGGCCCAGGGCTCCGGCCGCCCGGGCGGTTCCGGCTCCGGCAGCCGCCGCGGGACCCGGGCGTAGAGCTCCTCGGCCAGCGCGAAGACGTCCGCGTGCCGGTACCGGCCGACGGTGCCGGCGCCGATCCCGGCGTCCTCCAGCGCGGCGGCGATCTCCAGGGCGTCGACGGCCTGCTCGCAGACGGCGCGGTGCCGGACGATCAGTTCCCGTACCGGGTCGGCCGGCGGCGGACCGCCGCCCGCGCCACCGGCGGCGGGTACAAGATCGACGTGCAGATCGCCGATCCGGCGGGCC